>JANYGR010000080.1 GCA_025359355.1 Bacteroidota bacterium
AACGACACCTTCTTATTTTCTAAATTAATAGAAGATAGTTCTATTAAAACTAAAATTGTTTCGGAAGTGATGCAAGCACCGTTTCCTTTTGTGAACGATCAAACGTTGATGGAGGATATTTCTAAATTAATTACGAGAGAAAATAATGCCGTTTTAATGACTGATTTAGCAGGTAATACACATATCATTACTAAGCACGATTTAATACAAGGTATTTCTCAAATGAGTAATTAACCATTTATCATCAACTATTTCATCTTACAAAAATTAACAATTTTATACGATGAAATAGTAGTATATTTATTTTAGAATACCTCTATCATTGAGTTTAATGTGAGGTTAAAAACAAATCTTATGAAAAAAATAATCATTCTTGCCTCTGTTTGTTATGCGTTAACTGTTAGCGCACAATCTAAACGTCCTGATAACTGGTTTAACCTTGACGCGACTAACAATAATGTAAATGGCGTAAGCACTGAAAGAACCTATGAAGAATTATTGAAAGGAAAAAAATCAACTACGATTATTGTAGGTGTTTTAGATAGTGGTGTCGATTATTTTCATGAAGATTTGAAAGACATTATGTGGACTAATCCTAAAGAAATTGCTGGAAATGGTATAGATGATGATAAAAACGGATACATTGATGATATACATGGTTGGAACTTTATGGGTAATAAAGATGGCAAAAATGTTGAGAAAGATAATTTAGAATTAACCCGTGTTTACAAGGATTTGAAGGCTAAATATGATGGAAAAACAGAAGAATCTTTAGCAACGAAAGCTGAGAAAAAAGAATTCAAATTTTGGTTATTAGTAAAAGCAGATTATGATAAAGAAGTAGCTGAAAATGACGCAAGAGCTAATCAATATAAATTTATTAGAGATGCTGTTGCTGTAGTTATAGAAAAAATCAAAAAAGAAAAAGGCATACAAAAAGTAACGGCCGAAGATTTAAAAGCGTTTGATACTAAAGATCCAAAAGAAAAGCAAGGTAAAATGATTGCGATGGCTCAAGCTGGCGCAGGTACTAGCCCAGAACAATTAGTAGAAAAATTGAACGAAGCTATTGAATCGATGGATGGTTCTCGCTATGATGTAAATGCTAATACACGTAATATTGTAGGCGACAATTATGCTGATATGAATGAGCGTTATTATGGCAATGCTGATTGTAAAGGTCCAGCATCATTACACGGAACGCACGTAGCGGGCATTATAGCTGCTACCCGTAAAAATAATATTGGTATGGATGGTGTTGCTGATAATGTTCGTATTATGAGTGTGCGTTGTGTGCCTGACGGAGATGAGCGTGATAAAGATATTGCGAATGCAATTCGCTATGCGGTGGATAATGGAGCGAGTATTTTGAATATGAGTTTCGGTAAAAAATATTCTCCAGGAAAAAAAGCAGTTGATGATGCTATTAAATATGCAGAAAGTAAGGGTGTATTAATTTTACATGCTGCCGGAAATGATGGAGAAAACATTGATGAGATCACTCACTATCCTTGCAAAAAATTTGAAGGCACTAAAAAAGAAGCCTCTAACTTTTTAGATATTGGCGCGTTAAGTTGGAAACCAGATGATGAAATAGCAGCGCCGTTCAGTAATTATGGTAAGAAAACAGTTGATTTATTTTCTCCGGGAGTTGATATTTATTCGACGCTTCCCGAAAACAAATATGGAGATTTAAGTGGTACAAGTATGGCTTGTCCAGTTGCTGTAGGCGTTGCAGCTGTTTTAAAATCTTATTATCCTGAATTAACAGCTACACAATTAAAAAAGATTTTAATAAAATCATCTATTAAAAAATATGAAGATAAAAAAGTAATTAAGCCTGGTACCAAAGATGAAATGGTGAATTTTGATGAATTATCAAAAACTGCAGGTATCATAAACTTATACGAAGCTGTGAAAATGGCTCAAGGAATGGTAAAAGTAAAGGGGTAATCGTATTATTTTATTAAAAAATAAAAAAGAGTTTTCTTTATATTTAGAAAACTCTTTTTTTATTATTAAAATTAAAAACCATAAAAAACTATATGAATATATTGTTCCAAATATTAAGTTTATTATCAATTCCAATATTTTGTCTTGCTCAAAAAACAACAGTAACCTCAATACCTAGCGGGTTAATTGTGAAAAATAAATTAGTAGATGCTAATTATATAATTTCTAAAAAAAATTACAATGAGAAAGACTATTTAATGGCCGTTAGCCCTGGTTATGTTACACAATTATGTAGTTTAGACTCAATAATGTTAGCAGGAACAAGTGAATACAAAATAAAACTAATACCACTCAGGGCTTTAGAATATGAAAAAGTAAATAAAAAAATTATTTTTTCAGGCTTTCTAGACAAAAATGATAAAATAAATATCGTTGCTTTAAATCATGTTTATGGACAAGGACATCTCAATCTCACTTCAAATGAATATAGAAATGTTATTAATTCTAAATTAATTGAGAATAAATTTAAAGTATTAGAGGAAGATGATATTTTAACTAATAAAAAAAACACGGCTGATTATGCCTTGGCTGGAGAAATTTTATATTATTTGATTGACACTAAAGGAACTCCTGGATTTATTACAAGCGTATATGTGAAATGGACATTTTATGATATTAAAAATGAGACAACAATTTGCAAAATAATAACTGGAGGATATTCTGATACAAGAGAAAAAATAAAAGAAACGGAAGCGCTTAAATTAGCTTTAAAAGATGCTTTAAGTGGTATTATTGTAAATAATGAAATAAGAAAATATGTATACGATAATGATGAATTAAATTCATCTAATCATACACATGAAATTACAATACCGAAAATTTCGACAGACTTAACTTCAAATAATTTCATACAAAATGCCATACAGTCATCAATTACAATAAAAACAAAATTAGGTCATGGAAGTGGCTTTTTAATTAGTTCAAATGGATATATTTTAACGAATTTTCATGTAATTGAAGATTCCTCTAATATTCAAGGCATATTACAGAACGGAATTACCCTTCCATTAAAGCTTATTGCATTTGATAAAAAAGCGGATGTTGCTTTGTGTAAGATACCAGGTAAAGGATATAAACCATTAGCATTAGATACTATTTCATTGGAAAATAAAATAGGAAGTGATGTTGTTGCAATTGGAACTCCAGAAAAAATTGAACTTGGTCAAACTGTAACAAAAGGTATAATAAGTGGGTTAAGAGAATTTGATGATTTTTTTTATATACAAACTGATGTAAGCATCAATTCTGGCAATAGTGGCGGAATGTTAATTAATAAAAATGGAGAGGTTATTGGAATTGTATCTGCCAAAATCAAAGGCTTAGGAATAGAAGGCTTAGGTTTTGCTATCCCAATAGCGAATGCCTTAAAATCTTTAAATATAAAAATTAAAGATAATAACTAATTAATCATTTATCTTAGTACTATTTAATGAAAAAAAAACTTCTAATAACTATTTTAATAATTCCTTCTATAATTTTTTCTCAAAAAAACACAAGAATAATTCCCCCTAACGGTGGTTTTTTTGTGATTAAAAAAAAAGAATATACAAAGGCGTTAAAATATACAGAAGACAAACTTTTTATCCCATATTTAATTGCTGTCAAGCCAGGTTACGCAACTCAAGCTTTTGATATTGATTCAATTTTAAATTTAAATATTCCTGAACATCAATTAACTTTAGATCCAGTTGTTGCTCTAAATTTGAAAAAAGTGGCAAAATCAATTGTTTTTTCTGGATTTATAGATAAAACAAATCTAATAGATAAAGGTGGCGTAGCTTCTCAATATTACGGATTTACAAGAATTAACATCAAAGCCTCAGAATATTATGATATTGTTACAAATAAATTAAAGGAAAATAACTTTAAAGTAATTAATAATATCAAAGAAAACTACATTAAAAAGAATGAAGCGGATTACCGTTTAACTGGAGAAATTATCAATTATGACAAGCAAACAAGAGGTATACCAGGTTTTTTAATAGGACTAGTAATTGAATGGACATTATTTGATTTAGAATCAGACATGGTTAAATGTAAATTTATTACTGGTGGTTATTCAAATACTAAAACTACAGAATTGGAATATGAAACATTAAAATCAGCATTAAAAGACGCTGTAAATGGTGTAATTATTAATAAAAATATAACTAAATGTATTTATGGAGAAATAGAATCTCAAAAAAATACTATTAAAGCTGAGATAATAATTCCGAACATCGAAAAACATTCTAGAGATGAAAATTATATAAATACAGCCATTCAATCGTCTTTAACAATTAAAACAAACTCAGATCAAGGCAGTGGTTTTTTAATAAGTTCAAACGGATATGTTTTAACAAATTACCAAGTAATTAAGGATTCTACTGATATTCAAGGAATATTTAAAAATGGCTTAACATTGCCATTAAAGATAATTTCTTTTGACAAAAAGTCTGATGTCGCAATATGTAAAATTTCAGGAACAAATTACAAACCTTTACCTTTAGATACAACTTCTATTATTGAAAAAATTGGTAGTGAAGTCTATTCTATTGGAACGCCAGAAGATTTAAGATTAGCTCAATCTGTTAGTAAAGGCATTATAAGTGGGGTAAGAGAGATTAATAACATCAGTTATATACAAACCGATGTAAGCATTAATAAAGGTTATAGTGGAGGTATGCTAATCAATAAAAAAGGAGAAATAATTGGGATAGTATCTTCTAAAATTGAAGGGGAAGGAATTGAGGGTTTAGGTTTCGCTACTCCTATCTTAAAAGCTTTAAAGTCATTAAATATTAAATTAAAGTAGAAAATTAAAAAACAAATTAGTTGAAATGATAAAAAATAACATTCAAATACTTAAAATAATATTAGTAATAATTCCATTTTCATTTTTTGGGCAAACTACAATTATTAAAACAACATCAGGAGGATATCTAGTAGAAGATGATCTTGAAAGTATTTATGGTCTCACTGTTACAAAAAACAAAACTTATCCAGCATATCTATTTGCGGTAAAATCAGGTTTTGCAACACAAATTTTTTCAATCGACTCTATTTTAAACTTAAATAAGCCTGAATATTTTATAAAATTAAGTCCTTTAATTCCTGTTGATAAAAAAACAGTATCAAAAAAAATAATTTTTAATGGATTTTCTGACAATGAAAAAAAAATTAGAATTATGGAATCAATTAATAGATACAATTATATTACAAACGTAACAACAGAAATAACTTCAGAAACTAACGAAAATATTGTCAGAGAAAAACTATTTGAAAACAATTTTAATATTAAACTTGATATAGATCTTTTTAAACAAAAAAAAATAGATGCTGATTATTCTCTATCAGGTGATATTTTGTATTATAAGTCATCATCAAAAGGGACTCCTGGCTTTATTACTCAACTAATAATTAAATGGACTTTATATGATGTAGAAAAAGAAAAGCCTGTTTTAAAAATTATTACTGGTGGTTATTCTAATAATAGAAAAATCACCTCCGAATCTGAAATCTTAAAATCAGCAATTGAAGATGCTATTGGAGGATTAATTGTTAATAAAGAATTAAGTATAATTTTAAGCTCTAAAAGTGAAATTTTAAGCCAAGGAACCAATTCCATTATAGAAATTAATCAAGCATTAGGAAATTCAAAAAAAATGAATATCACAGAAAAAGTAACTGAAACGGCTATTACAATTAAAACAAAATCTACACATGGTTCTGCCTTTATAATTAGCTCTGATGGCTATATTATTACTAATTATCATATAATCGAAGATTCGTCAGAAATTGAAGCGAATTTTAAAAATGGATTAATACTTCCCTTAAAAATTATATGCTATAATAAAAATAATGACATTGCATTATGTAAAATACCTGGTATTGGCTATAAATCATTACAATTTGATACAACAAATATTCAAACCAAAATCGGAACTGAAATTTCAATGATTAATACCTCTGAAAACATAAAAGACAGTAAGCAATTTATATATGGTAAGATTTCAAGTTTAAAAGAAATTAATAATGATATTTATTATGAAACAGATTTAGATCTAAAAGATAAAAATTATGGGAATGTGGTTTTTAACAGCGCTGGAGAAATTCTAGGAATAATAAATAACGAAAATGTTATTATACCTACATACTTAATTTTAAAAACATTGAAAATGAAAATTGTAACTAATAATTAGAAAACTGAAAAACAATATTAATAATAAGAAATCATATTTATAAAAAGTTGAGTATAATCTTTTAACTAAAATGTCCAATATCCTTAACCAACATAAATTCAATTTATTTTATGCATTTATAGCGTTAGTTGCCTTTGTTATAGTAGCGATTAGGAGTTATGCTGTTCCATTGAGTCATGATGAGGCTGCTACTTTTTTCTTTTTTATTCAGTCGGGTAATTATATGCCTTTTTACTCTCAGGTAGATGCCAATAACCATGTATTGAATAGCTTTTTAGGAAATATCTGTTTTCATATATTTGGCTCCTCTCCGTTTGTCTTGAGGTTACCTAATTTAATGGGGTTTGTTGCTATGATTGTAGCTACTTACAGTATTTCAAAGCACTTAAGGCAACTTGGTTCTAAAGTCTTTTTAACCACAGCCCTACTCTTTTCTTTTCACTGGCTCACTTTTTTTAGCGCTTGCCGTGGCTATGGCTTATCAATGGCTTTGCTTATTTGGGGTATCTCGTGTTTATTAAATTATATTTCAAATACTAAACAGCAACTATTTTTTTACTTAGCAATTATTGCTTTTCAATTAGCTATTAGTTCTAATCTAATTTTAATAATCATCGTGTTATTATTAAGTGGTATACTTTTTTTGGTTCAATTATCAAATAAACAATTTTTCAATTCTAAATCTATAGTGGGATGGCTCATTCATTTGGGTCTTATTTATTATTGGTTACGCTTTTCTTTTTTCCTTCAGGATAATGGCGCTTTATATTACGGCGAAGGAGAAAGTTATTGGAAAACAACCTTTGTTACCTTAGTGCAATTATTAGTTGGATTTTCGAGTGCATGGCTTAAATGGTGTTTAGTTGCATTTTTTATACTAACCGTTTTGGTATGTTTGAATTTGAATAGAAAGGAACAATTAAACATTAAAGAGCAAATCAAAAATCCTTCAAAATCACTGCTATTTCTCATCATTTTAGGAATTCTATGTTTGGCATTTTACGTGATGCACAAAGTATTGGGAGTTAATTTTCCTGAAGATAGAACAGGTTTATTTTTTTATGTATTTTTTGTATTACTCGTGTCTTTTACATTTGATAAGCTATCTGTGAAGTGGAATAGTATTATACTCTATACAACTTCCGTGTTGTTTTTTATTCACTTTTTATATTATCTCAACTTCCGAAAACACTCGCTTTATACGTATGAAACCATTCCTGAACATTTTTATGAAACACTTGTAGCAGAACAACAAAAAAGCAAAGAGCGCATCACCATTGGCGGACATCGTGTCCGTGAATTATTTTATGGTTATTTGAATTACAGAAACGGAGGTTACTTAAATCCTGCAGATCCCGTTGAATTGATGCAAATGAACTGCGACTATTATTTAGGAACAAAAGTCGAAGAAAAATATTACACAAAGTATTATGAGGTGATTGATACCGAGCCTGATTGGGGATTTGTACTTTTAAAACGCAAAGAAAAAATTCAAAAAAAACAATTTATTCAAATTACTAATTTTGACATAAATACGACTGAAAATGAATTTTTGGATATGTATCATAAAACAGATACTGTCTTTAATGAAACAAAGCCTATACAAGGACAAATTAATTTTAGTATAAAAAAAACAACTATTCCATGTAATGTATGGATTGTTTTGGCGATTAATGATTCTTTAGACAAAGGTTATTATTTTAAACGTTATCCTTTAACATGGAGTGGCTATGATTTAAATAATAAAACCTTTGATTATACTATTAATATGGGCAATTTACCTCCTAAAGCTAAAAATATAGCCTTCTTTTTTTGGAATATTAATAAGCAACCTCTAAGCATACATGTAAACAGTCTCAAACTTTATCAACTAGAGGGGGATGGTGTGGATTATGAAGCACCTGATATTAAGTAAAATTAATTAAGCTATTTTTTTTATATTAGTGCGTTAATTTTTTATTAAAATTCAATTAGAATTTTTATGGCCAAACAGCAACAGGAAGAAACAAAAACGTCAAATTCAACCAATTTATACGATTCTTATATAAAAGGTAGAGAGTTTAGATTGCTATTAATTATGTTAGGAGCAATTTCATTTATTGTTTTTAAAGATTTCATTTTTTTAAATAAAATTTATTTGTTTAAGGATATTGCCAGCGATTCCTTAAATGCTTCTTGGCCATTTATGGTTCAAGCAGTAGATTATATAAAAGAAAGTGGATTTCCGTCTTGGTCATTTAATTTTGGAATGGGACAAAATGCGACTTCTTTCTTTTTATATGAGCCATTTGACTTATTACTTTTTCCTTTTGGGAAAGATAATATGATGTTTTTATTAGGGTTTAAAGAAATATTTAAAATTATGCTTACTGGCATTTTATTTTATAAATTCCTACAACTCTTATCTATAAATAATCTATCCTCATTAATTGGCGCCTTACTTTATTGTTTTAGTGGATATTTAATATTAGGAAGCGCTTGGTTTATTTTTTCTTTTGAAGCTTTTACACTTGCATTTTTGTTATGGAGTTTTGAAATGTTGTTCCAAAAAAACAAATGGTACTGGTTTGTTATTCCCATCTTTTTAATTGGTATTGCTCGTCCATTTAACTTGTGGTTATTTGGTTTATTCTTATTGATATACTTTATTTTGAGGGTTTATCAAAGTCAAAAGATTTTGGACAAAAAATTTATTCTACTATTTATAGGTAAAGTAATTGGTGTAATTATATTAGGTATTGGTTTAAGCGCTCCCTTTTTCTTGGAGCATTTACAAGTTATGATTGATAGTCCGCGTGGAAATGGGCCTGATTCATTTTTCAGCAAATTATCTTCCGCCCCTATGTTTGCCTTAGTTGATAGGCCTCAGTTAGGAACTGAAGTATTCCGTTTTTTTAATAATGATATTTTAGGCACTGGTTTGAAATTTGCAGGCTGGCAAAATTATTTGGAGGCACCCGTATTTTATTGTGGCATTCTATCTCTGTTAATCTTCCCACAAGTATTTCAGTTTATTAATAAAAAATTAAAAACGGTATTTATTCTTGTTTTAGCAGTATGGTTATTACCCATTATTTTCCCTTATTTCCGCCAAGCTATATGGTTATTTAGTGGAGACTATTACCGTATGTATTCTTTATTTGTAGCTGTAATGCTAATCATATACACTGTTTTAGGGTTGCGTTATATTTTTGAGCAAAAAAAAATAAATGTAAAAGTGTTACTAATTACCGCATTAACATTAATCATTCTTATTAATTTCCCGTTTTTTAAAAACACACAAATGGTGCATAAAAGTTTAGTATATGCATCTATATTATTTGTAGCTCTTTACACTGCAATATTTTATTTAATTGGTAAAAACGGTGATAATAATAATTACAAAACCATTTTATTATTAGTAATTGGCGTAGAATTAACAGCATTTTCTTGGATTACGGTTAATGAGCGTGATCATATAAAAGGAAAAGATCTAAGTCAAAAAATTGGGTATAATGATTACTCTGTAGATGCAGTAAATTATATTAAGCAACATGATAAATCGTTTTATCGTATTGATAAAAGCTATTATTCGTCGCCAGCGGTGCATGGAAGTTTGAACGATGCTTTGGTTCATAATTATTTTGGAACATCTAGCTACAATTCCTTTAATCAAAAAAATTATATTGGTTATTTAAAAACCATGGGCTTAATTAGCAAGGTAAACGAAACCGAATCGCGTTGGGCGCCAGGTTTAGTTAATCGTTTTATGTTAGAATCTTTAAACGATGTTAAGTATGTGATGACAAAAACACGTAATAACCCTATTTGGCAAAATGCCTTTGATAGTATAGCGAAATTTGGTGATGTGATTTTACTTAAAAATAAAAACGTGTTACCACTTGGTTTTGCATATAATAAGTATATAGCATTATCCGACTTTGATAAAATGAGTCCATTACAAAAAGATTTTATAAGTACAAAAGCCTGTGTAGTTTCTGATGGGGATGTTGCAATGCTTTCAGGCTTACAAAAAATAGACTTAAAAGACACTTTAAATCCAAATTTATTAACCTTTGATTTAATTAAAGCAAATTTTGATACACTTAAAATGCAACCATTTAATGTAACCAGTTTTAAACAAACTAACATTAAAGGCTCTATTTCATTAAATAGTCCGCAAATGGTTTATTTTTCTATACCAGATGATAAAGGTTGGCATGTTACTTCACAAGGAAAAGATTTGGAAAAGCATTTATTAACTAATGGAATGATTGGCATTTATTTAGCTAATGGCAAACATGATATTGAATTTAATTATGTATCGCCACATGCTAAAATAGGCAAACTATTAGCGATTAGTTCATTCGTTGTTTTTTTATTATTTTTACTTTTTACTCTTTTTAGAAATAAAAAAGAAACAACAGCTAAAGCATGAGTTTAACATCAACCGAAAAAAACGATTTACTCGTTAAATCAATCAATATAAAAAAACGCTTTGTAAACATGTATTACAAAGCCAATGCAGGGCATATTGGTAGTTCGCTTTCTTGCGCTGATATTTTAACTTATGTCTATTTTAGACTAATGGCCAAAGAAGATGAAATTATTTTATCTAAAGGGCACGCCGCAGCTTCTCTATACAGCTTATTAGCCGAAGGAGGAATTTTAACTGAAAAAGATATTGATACTTTTTATAAAAATGATACGTATTTAGCTGCACATCCACCAGCTAATAAAATTGCTAAGATACCATTTGCAACAGGCAGTTTAGGACACGGTTTAAGTATTGCGGCAGGTTTGGGCTTTGCTGCTAAACTCAAAAAAAATGGCAAACAAGTTTTTGCCGTTTGTTCAGACGGCGAATTGAATGAAGGAAGTACTTGGGAAGCCGCTTTATTTATAGCGCATCACAACCTAAGCAATGTTGTTTGGTTTATTGATAGAAATAAATTACAAGGTTTCGGAGGCACAGAAGATATTATGAAAATGAACCCGCTGCAAGATAAATTACTTGCTTTTGGATTTGACGTGATAACAGTTGATGGACATAATTTTGATGAATTAGAAACCATCAAAAAATTTAGAGGTTCATCTCAAAAACCATTGGCTGTTGTTTGCAATACTGTTAAAGGCAATGGCTGGGTGGAACAAGAGAATAAATTGGCTTGCCATTATGTTCCTTTTAAACAGCCAGAATACGAAACTATCATGGCATCATTTGATAACGAATTAGCAGCTATAAAAAATTAATATACTATGAGAGTTGAATTTGCAAATGCTCTTATTAAGCATTATAAAACTAAATCGGAACAAGTATTTATAACAGGCGATTTAGGATTTATGGCATTAGAAGGTGTACGTGAGACTTTTGGCGATTATTTTGTGAACGCAGGAATCGCTGAACAAAACATGATAACCATTGCTGCATCTATGGCTCACGAAGGGTTTACGCCATGGGTGTATAGCATTTCTCCATTTACAACACTCCGTCCCTACGAACAAATTCGTAACGATGTGTGTCATCATAACCATCCTGTAAAAATTGTTGGTAATGGTGGTGGTTATGGTTATGGTATTATGGGAGGTACTCATCATAATTTAGAAGACATTGGCATTATGCGTATCCTTCCAAATATGAAGGTGTATGTGCCTTTTACAGGAAATGATGTGGAAGACTGTGTGAAATTGATGTTGGAAGATAATGCACCAAATTATTTACGATTGAATTTGGCAGCTACTTTAAATTTTGAAGTAGAATCGTTTAAACCTTGGCGAAAATTAAAATCAGGTAACAAAGGATTAATAATTGGTACAGGCCCTATTCTAAGTAATGTGTTTGCTTTAGAAGGCGATGTATTGAAGGATTACGAAGTTTGGTTAGTAAGTATATTTCCATTAACAAACATGCCAACTGAATTAATTGAAAAAGCAAAAACAGTGAAAACTATTGTGTCTATTGAAGAACATAACGGGCAGTGTGGCTTATACGAAACATTAGCAGCACAATTATTAGCCAATGGAGTAGGTGCCATAAATTATAAAGGTTTATTTGCAAACGGTTATCCAAGCGGGAAATACGGGAATCAAAAATGGCATCAAGCCGAAAATAATTTAGAAGGAGAAAATTTAAAAAATAAATTAGTTGAATTTTTAGATGTTAAATAATAAAATACAAGAAGAAGTAAATAAGCTCGAAGGTCCTATTGTTATATTTGGAGCAGGTGGTTTTATTGGCGCTAACTTAATGCGTCAAATATTACAACATCGGAAAGATGTGTTTGCTGTAACTAGTAAACCCTTTATTCCATGGCGTTTAGACGATATCAATCCTAACAACATTTTGCATTGTGATATCACTAAAAAAAATCATGTAGAAGCTTTATTTGATAAACATCAATTTAAAACCATTTTCGATTTAGCTGCTTATGGTGCTTACTCCAAGCAAACTGATGTAAACAAAATTTATCAAACTAATTTTATTGGTTTATTAAATATATTAGAAACAAGTTCAAAATACACCTTCAAATCATTTGTGCATGCAGGTAGCTCTTCCGAGTACGGCTTAAATTGTGCTGCTCCAAAAGAAGGTGCTGTTTTAGAACCTAATAGTCATTACTCGGTATCTAAAGTTTCATCGTCATATTTAATTAATTTTTATGGTGTAATAAAAGAATTACCAGTTCTTAACTTGCGTTATTACTCAGTATTTGGACCTTATGAGGAACCTGACAGATTAATTCCAAAATTAATTGACGAAGGCTTTAAACAAAATTATCCACCATTAGTAGAGCCTGATATTTCTCGTGATTTTATATACATAGACGATGTAATTTTTGGAACACTAAAAGCCGCTAATGCCAATTACGAAAAAGTAAGAGGTATGTCATTTAATATGGCTTCCAATAAAAAACATACCATTAAAGATATGGTTGGTTTGGTAAAAGATATTTTTCAAATACCAACAGAACCCACTTGGGGCAAAATGCCTAATCGCAAATGGGACTTGAAAGAATGGTATGGAAATGCGGATAAAGCAAAAGAATTATTGGGTTGGGAAAATGAAACGAGTTTAAAAGATGGATTGCTTCAAACCATCGAATGGCAACGTAACTATTCATTGCCATTGTATGAGAAAAAAATTGTTCAAGATAATATTCGTTTTAAATTATCTGCTGTCATTGCTTGTTATAAAGACGCTCAAGCAATGCCTATTATGCATCAGCGTTTAACTGACGTGTTTAAAAAAATAAATGTGGATTATGAAATCATTTTTGTGAATGATTGTAGTCCTGATAACACAATAGATGTATTAAATGAATTAGTAGAAAAAGATGATCATGTTATCGGTATTGAACACTCTCGTAATTTTGGTTCGCAGGCTGCCTTTTTAAGTGGTATGGAAATTAGCACAGGCGATGGTGTCATTTTATTAGACGGAGATTTACAAGACCCTCCAGAGTTGATTGAAGATTTTTATAAAAAGTGGCAAGAAGGAAACGAAGTTGTTTATGGCAGACGAGTTGAGCGAGAAGGTAATAAAACATTAGTGCAGTTTTATAAATTATTTTATCGTTTGTTCCGAAATGTTTCTTACGTTCCAATTCCATTAGATGCTGGTGATTTTTCGTTGATGGATAGAAAAGTGGTAAACGAATTAGTAAAATTGCCCGAAACAGACCAGTTTATGCGTGGTTTAAGAGCTTGGGTAGGATTTAAACAAACAGGAGTAGATTATAGAAGACCAGAAAGAATGTTTGGTGTAACTACCAACAACTGGCGAAAAAACATTGCCTGGGCTCGTAAAGCCATATTCTCTTTTAGTTTTGTACCGTTAGAATTATTAACCTATTTAGGAGTAACACTCACAGGCTTGTCGTTCATAGCTATCATTGCACAAATTTATTTCTACTTTAAAGAGCCTAATATTCCGCATGGTATTCCAACAATTATTTGTTTAGTTCTATTTTTTGGAGGCTTGCAAATGCTTGCTATTGCTATCATTGGGGAGTATCAAGCAAAAATATTAGAAGAAAGTAAAAAGCGCCCTAAATTTATTAGAAAAAATATATACAGAAAGAAATATTAAAAAATGGATACAAAAGAAAATTATAAACCAAAAGCACATACACCACCAGATAGCTTTTTTAATACTATTCGTTTTTATATTCGTTTGATTTTAGATCTACAAGTTATTTCTGTTTATAGACATATAAAATCGTTTTTAACTAGTACTAATGGTAATTTGTTAGATTTAGGTTGTGGCGAGTCTCCTTATCGTTTTTTAGTAAATGAAAAAACGAATATATATTTTGGTGTTGATATTGCAGATGCAGCTAAATTTGATTACGACAGAAAAGATGTAACTCATTTTGATGGAAAGAATATTCCTTTTACGGATAATTATTTTGATAATATGATGTGTACAGAAGTTTTGGAGCACGTTGAAGATTATCAAACTTTAGTGGATGAAGTTTATAGAGTTTTAAAACCTGGAGCTAGTGCCATTTTTACTATCCCTTGGAGTGCTAGATACCATTACATTCCTTATGATTATTTTAGGTATACCCCTTCATCTTTACAAAAGATATTTTCAAAATTTAAAGATTTGCAAATTATTCCCAGAGGCACTGATGTTACAGCAATTTCATCAAAATTAATTGTGTTATATTTCAGAAATGTCTTTCCTTCCGAAACTTGGAGATATATTTTCTCTCCGTTTTGGTTATTAATTACACCTTTAATATTTCTTGCAATTATATTTGGTCAAATTAGTTTACTTACCAAGTTTGGAAGTGATTTAGACCCAATTGGATATACTATTCTTATAAAAAAATAAAAAAATTAAATTATGGCATCACTTACTGATGATAGAGGTTATAATCAAATGTTTGCACCATCAAAGGCAATGCAAATTCGTTCGGAAAGAAGAAGTGAGATGATTATTTCTGAAATGAAATTAACTAAAAATTCTACCATTCTCGAAATAGGTTGTGGCACTGGAGAAATAGCGGCTTTTATAGCTGGTAAAGTTGAAGCCAAAGTTATAGGGACCGATATCTGTATGCCTTTTATTGATGAAGCGAATCAAAAATATAAGAGTACAAATTTACATTTCGAGTTTTTAGATTTTAATAAACCCGAATCGCTTAATGGACAAAAGTTTGATTACATTATTGGTAATGGTATTTTACATCATTTATACTATCATTTAGATGAAGCATTAGTGGCTATAAGAGCCTTATTAAAAGAGGGAGGGAAACTTATTTTTTTAGAACCTAATTTAATTAATCCATATTGTTATTTAATTTTTTCGTATCCCTACTTTAGAAAAAAAGCTAACCTAGAACCAGATGAAATGGCTTTTACGAAAAGCTTTATTCAAGAAAAATTAAAAAAAGCAGGTTATACTAGTAGTAACGTTGTTTATAAAGATTTTTTATTGCCCGTAATCCCTGATTTACTTATTAAATCTGTAATAGTAGTGGGAGATATTGTTGAGAAAATTCCTTTACTTAATAAAATGACTCAATCTATTTTTATTGTTGGTAATAAATAAAATCAGGAGTCATTTCTGTTAATATTTTCATGAAAAATCTATCATTCTAAAGATTTATAAATGATAAAAGAATAATCAAGTACTTTTTTGTAATTTATTAAAAGGAGAGGGCAACCCTCTCCTTTTATATTTGTGTGCCAAAAACGTCTTTTACGGTAGTGAGAAATTGAGGAATTAACCTACCTTTATACCCTATGGGTTCTTATACCAAAGTGATTTAAATTTTAGTCCAAAATTGATTTAAAAAAATGTAATCAAAAGCACAAGTATTTCTAGTTTCATCATTTTTTAAATTTTGTGTTTGTGATTGGATAAACAGGCTAACTTCTTCTAAAGATTTATAGAGCTTATTTGTAAACGCTCGTTTAAATTTAGCCCACATTTTTTCGGCGGGATTTAATTCGGGACTAAATGGTGGTAAGAAAATCAGAATAATATTTTTTGGCACTTTCAAACGTTTGGCTTTATGAAAGGCACCGTTATCGAGTACGATTACCTTAAGTTCTTGAGGGTTTATCAATGAAAATTCATTAAGAAATAATTCAAAGCAATCTGTATTACAGTAAGGTAATTCTAATAAAAACGAAGCCCCGTTAATTGGTGAGAAGGCACCAAATAAGTACGTTGATTGAAACACTTGTTGAAATGGACATATTGGCTTTACTCCTTTTGCCGTTAAAGCTTTTCCGTTTTTGGTAAAAAGACCAAATCTGCTCTCATCTTGAAAGTATAGATTTATTTCTTTGTGATTTTGCCTTTCTTCCCGGCAGGCTTCTTTACAGATTTGAGCGAAGTTTTTTTAAAAGCGGAAACTGCCTCAAGATCTTTTTTAACATGACTTTTCCTGGCAACTTTAACACTTGCTCCAAACTCACGATTAGTGTATTTTAATAAAGTATTGTACTTTATTTCTTTCTGAAAGGTGCTTTCAACCCAATCTAATAATTCTACATAACCGCGCAATCCATTTTTACTGTCATTTAATTTGGATTTTATTGCTTGATGTTCTTCAGCAGTAAGGATTGTTGGACGACCTTCATTTTTGGTGTATTTAATTAATTGCTCAATACCTCCTTTTGCATAAAGCGTTCTCCATGTTTGAATACTATTATGATTTACCCCAATAGCATCAGCCAATACACGTTTTGAAATCCCTCCCAATGCTTCATGTTTCTTTATTTCAAGTAACATTTTTATTCTTGGAAAAATAAGTCGAGGCGTACTTTTTAGCAGCTTTTTTAACTCAGTAACTGACTCTTTTACTTGTATTGACTTTGGTGCAGACATAATGATTTAATATTTAGTCCAAAAGTAATATAAAAAAATTCAATATCCAAATATTGGACTAATTATTTATTCACTTTGGTATTATATATCAAATTTCAACAAAAAACTAATTATAATCTATTACATAATAACTGATACTATTTTTAAGTATTTTTTTAGCTACCTATGAAAATTTTAATTAAATATATTGTATTATTAATTTTTACTTTTTCATTTACAAAAATTAAATCTCAAGTAGGTACCTTAACAGGAACTGGAATGAGCATTTGTAACTTATATAGTTTTAACCCAAATTACGCAATAGGATTTTGAATTTAATTTTTTCTAATGCGTAGCATTAGATAAATTTGCACATGGAATTTGATGTATCGTACACCAACAAAGAGATAACGCCTTGGGGCGGTATGATTTTTTTGAAGCAAATG
>JANYGR010000089.1 GCA_025359355.1 Bacteroidota bacterium
ATTTTAGTAAGGAGGGTAAAAATGCTCAATACTTTTCAATAATTGAATGTACGATTTTTTACCCATTTATCAAAGTATTCATAACTATGCTGATAACCTGTTTATAGTTTGCTCACAACGTTTCCAATACCCTGATTATCAGATTAGATAATGTTAATTCGGCTATTGTTCATAATTATGGTTTGTTAGAAAATCAACGTTAAACTTTTGAACAATAGACGTTAGCAATTTGTGGAAATTTTCACGTACAAAATGAAGTATTGTTAAAGGCTAAACTTCAACTAATTTCAAATTAATAACTACTCAAAGAAAAAATCTTAATGAGACTAAATGGAATAAAAAAATGAAATGAAAATTATACTTTTAACTTCTGACCAGCACGTAAGGCTTTGTTACGTTTGATCCCATTTTTAGCACATAATGCTTTAATGGTTGTATGATTACGCTGAGCAATACGCCCAAGTGTATCACCTTTTCTTACTTTGTAAGTTTTGTATTTACCTTTTATTTTAGAGTTTGTAACTCTTGATAAACCTAAATCTCTTTTCTGACGAGAGTGTAATGCTCTTAAATCATACTTCGTTTCAACATCTGATTTAGTAATGATATAATCGTTCTTCTTTAAAAGTCCTTTTTCAAAATCTACAAAATCTTGAGCGTCCATTGCCTGACCTAAATAACGGATTTCAAAATGTAAGTGCGCACCAAATGAATGTCCAGTATTTCCACCTAAACCAATTTTTTGTCCAGCTTCAATTTTTTGTCCAGCTTCAACTAATATTTTTGATAAATGCGCATAAACAGTTTCTAATCCATTGTTATGGCGAATAATAACAACATTACCATAACTTCTATTGAGCTTAGCAATACGAATCATTCCATCAAAAGCTGCAACTACCGTATCACCTGTTTCAAGGTCAATATCAGTTCCGTAATGCGGACGACGATGTCTCCAACCAAATTCAGAAGTTACATTACCTTTAAAAGGCAATACAAAACCACAGTCGGTTGGCTCTGTTAAACGAACCAAAGCTGAATCTGTTTTAAAGCTTTCAACAAATGAATAAGGATGTATAGTAGATGTATCCCAAGAAGAATACAAATCGTTTGATGGAAAAGCTAATAAAGAGTCCACTTCAGATGTTTCATCTCCTTCATCCGATAAAGCTATAATGGCAGGGTTAATAGGCACACGAGTGGTATCATCTCTTTTTACAATTTTCTTCTTACCATCATCTTTAACAAGTGGTTTCTCATCAGGATTTGAATTTGATTTAAAGTCCGAAATTACTTTTGAAGAAATAGCAGATTTTAAAATAGTAGTATTTGGCGAAAATGCACTTACAGCGAGTGAAGTAGTCATCACTAGCGCTAAATATGTATTTTTAATGAGTATCACCTTTACTATTTTTGTTTTAAGAATTACAAGTATATCGTTTTTTTTGGGAAATCAAACGTTAATTGCTGTTAACGATTGTAAAGTTATTAACAATTTCAAGGACTGTTAATAAATTATTTTGAGTTAATATTTTGATTATCAATGACTTAAAATTAAATAATCCAAAAGTCTACGAATTTAACAATTCGCTATAATTTGGAATATTTTTTTCGATTTTCGGTAAATCATCCTCGATTTTAATAAAAATATGATTTAATCCATTACTTAAAAACACATAAGGGACCTTTAATTCTATATTATAACGAAGCGCTTGATTAATAGTCAATTGATTAATGTCTACTTGAGGAGCCTTGCATTCTATAATAAGAATCGGTTTTAATGCATTATTAAATACAACTACATCATATCTTCTTTTTGTGCCGTTTAAATTAATTTGTTTCTCAACGGATATCATAGAAGCGGGAACTTGTTTATGAACGATGAGATACTGTATAATATGCTGTCTGACCCATTCTTCGGGGGTTACGTCAACAAATTTTTTACGAATCGCATCGAATAATTGCAAATTACCCTTTTCATTATTTTGAAAACGTAAATCTATTTCTGGAAAATTTAATACAGGTAATGCCACAATAATACTTAACTTTGATAAAGATATTATAATAATATGAAGACGAAAGAAGAAATTGTAAACAACTGGTTACCGAGATATACAGGTAAAAAAATAGAAGAGTTTGGTCCATATATACTACTAACTAATTTTGGTGGTTATGTTAAAATGTTTGCAGAATGGAACAATGTTCCAATTGAAGGTCAAGACAGACCAATGCAAAGCGCAACCTACGATGGAATTACGATTATCAATTTCAGTATGGGAAGCGCTATGGCAGCAACTATTATGGATTTATTAACTGCTATTTCACCCAAAGCGGTTTTATTTTTAGGGAAATGTGGTGGATTAAAAAAGAAAAATGCTATTGGTGATTTAATATTACCTATAGCTGCCATTAGAGGCGAAGGTACTTCTAACGATTATTTACCAAGTGAAGTTCCTGCCCTACCTTCTTTTAATTTACAAAAAGCTATTTCTTATACCATTCGTTTAAGTGGAAGAGATTATTGGACAGGCACGGTATATACTACAAACCGTAGAGTTTGGGAGCATGATGAAGAGTTTAAAGAATATTTAAGAGAAATAAGAGCGATGGCCATTGATATGGAAACAGCTACTATTTTTTCAGTTGGTTTTCATAATGAAATTCCTGTAGGAGCATTGCTTTTAGTAAGCGATCAACCAATGATTCCGGAAGGTGTAAAAACTGAAGAAAGTGATAAAAAAGTAACTACAACTTTTGTTGATGATCACTTACGTATAGGAATAGATTCTTTGAAAGAATTACAAAAAGCTGGTATTTCGGTTAAGCATTTGAAATTTTAAAATTTCAAATGCTATCTCATTTTTCGAATGTAGGCCGCTTCTTTTCGTTTTTCAGATTCTTGTCGACGCTTGCCTCCTAAATTTACTTTTTTGTTTTTATCTTTTTTCTCGTGGAAACCACCTGTTTTAGGGGCTATTTGAGGCATTTTCTTTAGGTTCTTGTCACGTTTTACTGGGCGTTCATCAGCTGTTAACGTATCTGATATTTCAACCTCAGAAGGGAGAGGTAAAATTGTGATTTTTTTATTCATCAACGCTTCAATGTTTTTATGATATTCTTTTTCTATCACATTAATTAATGTAATGGAAATACCAACAGAATCCGCTCTACCAGTACGACCAATACGATGAATATAATCACCAGGTTCTTGCGGCGTATCGAAATTAATAACATGCGTTACCTCTGGAATATCTAATCCACGGGCAATGATATCAGTTGCAATTAATACGCGATGGATACCATTCTCGAAATTATCAATGGCCGAAAAACGTTGCGGTTGTGTTTTATTGGAATGGATAATTCCAATTTGACTATTAAATGCTTCATCTAATTCTTTGTATAAAGCATCTGCTAATTTTTTATTTTTAGTAAAAATCAATACTTTTTTTAAATCAGTATCAGTGGCAAGAAGGTGTTTTAATAAATTAGATTTTGTATGGAAATTAGGAACAAAATATCCTTTTTGCACAATTTTATTTAAAGGTGTTCCTCGTATCACCAATTCCAAATAATGAGGTTGGTAAAAATATTTTTCAATTAATTTTTCTACGTCTTCATCCAAAGTAGCCGAAAACATTAAGTTTTGACGCTTTGCAGGAAGTGTATCCATGATACTCAATAATTGAGTTCTAAACCCTAAGTTTAACATCTCGTCAACTTCATCAATAATTAATTTCTGAATAGAGTGTACTTGCAAGGTTCTACTCAAAATCATATCCATTAATCGACCTGGAGTTGCCACTAAAATATCTAAGCCATCATATATTGTTTGTTTTTGGGGATTAATATTAGCTCCACCATAAATACCTGCATAACGAACAGTAGAATATGCACATAGTTTTTCTATTTCATTAACTACTTGCACCACTAATTCACGTGTAGGAACTACAATAATAACACGGGGTTGGCGTTGATCCGAAAACGTGATTTGCCTAAGGGTTGGCAATAGGTATGCAAATGTTTTCCCTGTACCTGTTTGGGCAATAGCTACAACATCTTTACCTGACATCACTACAGGAAATGCTTTTTCTTGTATTGGTGTGGGATTCGTAAATCCTAAATCAGCTAAAGCTCTTAAATAGGGTTTGGTTAAATTTAATTCGTCAAAAGTCACGGTGATAGTTTTAATTAATGCTTAAAGGTACGGATTATTAATCTAACGATTCTAGTGCACCTCTATTAAATGTCTTTTTGTCGTTGAACTTCATTTTCAAAATGCTCATTTACTCATGTAAACTGCGCTTTTAAAAATTTGTTCGCCTAAAAAATTCTATTTATTAGAGATACACTCTAATTCATTGTTATAATCATACTGTAAATCTTCATGAAGGGCTGAGATCGCATTGTTGATTTTCTTTATCTGAGCGTTATATAAATTTTGAAGCACCACACTTTTATGAATCGGTATGCGTGATTGTTTAATTTTTTTACAAAAATGAATTAGCAATTCTGCTTCGTACTGCTTAGAACCAATATATTTTATATACTTAGTAGTGATTCGTAATATTTTTCTCAAACTTTTTTTAACGACATGTAAATTAATATGATTGATTTGCGTAAACTGTATATCTATCTCTTCTTTGATAGATTTAACGGCACTTTCCTTATCATGTGCATCAAATAATAAATAGCCTAAATACTCTTTATTGTCTTTTTTATATTTTGCCAAGAACATGCAAAGCTCTGCCAATTGCTTTGGCTCAAGCGTTTGTAATTCTTTTTTAATGTCACTGATAGATGAGACTGTCATTATTTATATAAATTCTTTTTAATCGGATCTAATAGATATTCTAATCCATTCAATTTTATTTCATACAAAGTTTGAAGCAACATTCCCAACTTCCCATCAGGAAAGCCTTTTCGGTTAAACCACTCCAAATAATTAACTGGTAAATTACAAAGCACCCAACCTTTATGTTTACCAAAAGGCATTTTTTGTGTAACTAAGTCGATAAGTAATTGTGGATTTGATTGATTGGTTTCCATGATGTGTGATACAAATTTACAATAATTGTTTACATACAAAGTAATAAAAAAATGCCCCAAACAGTAACGTTTAGGGCATTGAAAAAAACGAATTAATAAAATGTTGTTTAATTAAAACCGTTTTTATGACTGTGTTTTAAAATCAATTAAATAATTTACTCAAAAAACTTTTCTTCTTTTTGTACGTAACAGTGGCGCTTACAAATGTGATATCAAGCAGAGGGATCTTCACCCATTCTGCCATCGTATTATCCCTCACTAATAAATCTGTAGAGCCAAAAACAGAAGCTTTCATCGCAATATTCATATCATTATTAGATGAATAAATGCATTCAATAGCAATGATAAAGTCATCATCAACTTCAATGTTTTGAGAAGATACATCAAGCTCCTGCACTTCGCTTTTACCAATTACTTTGGTAATAACAGGAACTTTTAACACGTTAGTAGTATTAATTATTTTAACCATTCCTATTGGCGTCATGTGTCGCTCTTTAGTACTCCCTTCTTGGTATATATTAATACGATACACGCAAGTATCATTTGGTTTCAAGCAAGTTTTGAAACGTATTTTATCAATAAATGTTTGTTGACCTTTATCAATTTTAATTTTATTTCCTAATTCAAATCCTATTGATTTGTTAGAAATTCCTTTTTCTTTTTCTCTGCGAAGGGTCGCCGTATCCTTTACTCCTGCAATTGCAATTTTCCCTTCACACTTAAATTCGCTCACATCTTTACCTCCTACTATTTTGGTTTCATAATCATTTGGTCTTACATTAACTGTAGCTATATCATAAGATACTTCTGACAACGAAATAGTAATTATATTATTTTCTCCAGTTTCTTTTATTCTTTTCACTGGTAGATAATATGGCTTGTATCCTATAGAAAAAACTTGAACAATATCACTATCTTTTTCGATTGTAATTTTTAGGGTAAACTCTCCTAACTCATTGCACACAACACCGTATCCTTTGTTTGGAATTCCAACGTTCGCATAAGCAACGATTTGTTTTGTTTTACCATCTATTACAATGCCTTTATAGATTTGGGCAGAAGATGATTGAATGATTAATAAAAGATTAGCGAATAGTATGATGATTATCTTATTCATTGTTATTGGATTTATCAAAGTGTTTTTTTAATTTTTCTTCAATCTATTTTTCTCTGCCTCATTGCCTTTATTGTGTTGCTCAAATTTTAATTTAGTATTACCAAAATTATAGGTAATCGTGAATCGCACACGTCTTGTATCAGCATATTGTTTAAACGTAAAATTTTGATTATCAAAAGTTGATGCTACTCTCGTAACACTAGTATAAAACATATCAGAAGCATTTAGTTTAAATGTTAATTTATTTTTCAACACACTTTTCTTGATGCCGATATCTACATTTCCTTGTGGTTTCAATTGCATAATACCATACTGCAAAGCCCCTGTATATTGTCCAGATAATTCTACACTAAATTCTTTTGGTAAAATAAATTCATTGGTTAAACTAACTTGAATAGAGGGCTTCCCATAATTGAAATTAACGCCATTGACATTGCCTTCAAACGATTGATACCATGCGCTAAAATCAAGTTGAGCTACATATATTTTTTTTATAGGAATATACGCGAACAAATTATATGCAAATTGATTTACTGAATTTATGTTTCTTGATATCTGAGTTGTTTCTTTAGTCACATCATTTTGCGATATTAAATCCATAATAGAATTTTCGGTTCTACTATACGACAACGTGTTATATAAAGCTCCTATAAAGGAATGCGTTAACGATAAATTATGACTGGTTTCAGGATTTAAAAAAGGATTCCCTTGATTGGCAGTGTATTGATCGATATAATATTTAAATGGATTCAACTGAAAGTAATCAGGGCGATTGATGCGTCGGTTATATGAAAATTGTATGTTATGTTTTTCTGAAGCCTTATAATCAAAACTAATATTTGGAAATAATTGAAAATACTCTCGTATCGTTTTTACATTAATTGTTTTATTAAAGCCTGTAGCATTTGTGTACTCTCCTCTTACGCCCAACTGCATCGATAGTTTTTTAAATTCTTTTTGATAGTTAAAATAACCAGCAGCTACTTTTTCGTAATATAAAAAGTTATTACTGTAGTT
>JANYGR010000090.1 GCA_025359355.1 Bacteroidota bacterium
TTAAAGGCAAGTATTTGCAGAATTATTTAAATGAATTTGTGTATAAATTAAATCGCAGATACTTTAAAGATGCGATGTTTGATAGATTAACAATCGCTTCAGTTTTTAATTATGGGTAAGATTGCGGACAATCAATTAAAATAACTAAAGATTATGGCGTTTGTTAATGAATAACACTATTATTGGGTAATTTAAGTTACCTTAGATAAAGGTGTGATTTATGTAATATTTCGCACAACAAATACAACGCCCTGCGATTAATATTCCTCAATTTTGTATAAACAAGATTAAACTTAATTATTTGAAACTATATATTAAATACATGGTCAGCACCCGTTGTAAAATGGTGGTGAAAGATGAACTAAAAAAACTTGGATTGCATTTTATCGTTGTTGATTTAGGTGAAGTTGATATCATGGAAAATATTTCTAACGATGTTCGGGAGAAACTAAAATCAGCTCTATATGACTCGGGATTAGAGTTGATGGATGATAAAAAAGCGGTGCTGATAGAGAAGATCACGAATGTGATTATCGACATGATTCATCATTCGGATGAAGTTCCAAAGACGAACTACTCTGATTATATTAGCGAAAAACTACAACATGATTATACCTATTTATCTAATATATTTTCTGCGATAAAAGGTATTACAATACAACAATTCATTATCATTCATAAAATTGAAAGAGCAAAAGAATTATTGTTATATGATGAACTTAGTTTAACTGAAATATCCTATAAACTTCATTATAGCAGTGTTGCTCATTTATCTAATCAATTTAAAAAAATTACAGGATTAACACCCTCTCATTTCAAACAATTAAAAGATAGAAGACGAAGTCCAATAGAAGATATTGGGAATTAATTAAAAAAAATGGACTAAATGAGTTCTCATATTTTAGTTGAGAAAATTCTTATTAATACTGAACATGGCCAAAATAGATAAAAAAGATGAACTAATAATTGCTAACAAAGAACTTGCATTTCAAAATGATGAGAAGGAAAAACGTGCAGCAGAATTAGTCATTGCTAATAAAGAATTGGCGTTCCAAATTGAAGTAAAGGAAAAACGTGTTGCCGAGTTAGTAATTGCTAATAAAGAACTGGCTTTTCAAAATGAAGAAAAAGAAAAACGTGCTGAGGAATTGTATACTGCCAATATTGAATTAGTTTTTCAAATTGCAGAAACGGAAAAACGTGCTGCGGAATTGCTAATTGTAGACATAGAACTTGTATTTCAAAATAAAGAAAAAGAGAAACGCGAAATCGCCAATAAAAAACTTGAAGCATACAGTGATTCTTTGAAGTTGGCGTCTCAATATTCATTAAGTTTAATTGAGGCTAGTCGTGACCCATTATTTACAATTAGTACGACTGGAAAAATTACTGATATGAATCAGGCAACTGTGAGAGTTACAGGGATTTCTCGTGATAAGCTCATTGGATCTGATTTTTTTGATTGTTTTACCGAACCAGATAAAGCTCGTAAAGTCTATCAACAAGTGTTTTCAGAAGGATTTGTTGTAGATTATCCTTTAACGATGATAGATGGTAAATTAACGGACGTGCTTTTTAACGGGTCTGTTTATAAGGATAATAAAGGAAATGTCATAGGGGCTGTAGTTGTAGCAAGAGATATAACTGAACAAAATAGAATAGCCAAGGAGCTTATTGAAGCGAAAGTGTTTGCTGAATTATCATTGGAAATAGCTGAAGAGGCAAAGCGTAAAGCAGAGTCTGCTACGCTAATTGCTGAAAACGCTGTAAAGGCGAAACAGCAGTTTTTGTCTAATATGAGTCATGAAATTCGCACGCCAATGAATGCGATTATCGGATTTACTAAAGTTGTTTTAAAAACAGATTTATCTCCAAAACAAAAAGAATATTTAACTGCGATTAAAGTTAGTGGAGATGCTTTGATTGTATTGATTAATGATATTTTAGATTTAGCGAAAGTGGATGCCGGTAAAATGACTTTTGAGGAAACACCTTTTAAACTTGCATCCTCTATATCGTCGATGCTTCATTTATTCGAGACAAAAATTCAGGAAAAAAACTTGGTATTGGTTAAAGAATATGATGAAAAAATTCCTGAAGTTTTAGTTGGAGATCCTGTTCGTTTACATCAAATTATCTTGAATTTAGTGAGTAATGCGGTTAAATTTACAACAAGAGGAGGCATTACAGTTGGTATCAAATTATTATCAGAAAATGAAAATGTGGTCACTATTCAATTTACTGTATCCGATACTGGAATTGGAATAACTGAACATAAAATAAAAACTATTTTCGATAATTTTCAACAAGCAACAAGTGGTACATCAAGACTATTTGGAGGAACCGGATTAGGATTAGCCATTGTTAAACAATTGGTTGAGGGACAAAACGGTGATGTTAGTGTGAAAAGTGAAATTAACGAAGGATCAACGTTTAGTTTTACATTAAATTTCAAAAAAACAAAGGCGGAAGCTGAATTAGAACAAATAATTGTGGAACTAAATACAGAAATAAAAAATATAAAAATATTAGTAGTTGAAGATATCGCATTGAATCAATTACTTATGAAAACATTATTAGATGATTTCGGCTTTGGCTGTGATATTGCAGGTAATGGAAAAATTGCGATTGAAAAATTACAAAACCAAACGTATGATGTAATTTTAATGGATTTACAAATGCCTGAAATGAATGGCTTTGATGCAACGGAATATATTCGTAAAGAATTAAATTCGAAAATTCCAATTATTGCCTTAACGGCTGACGTGACAACAGTTGATTTAGCTAAATGTAAGGCTGTTGGGATGAATGACTATATTGCTAAACCAGTTGACGAAAGATTATTGTACAGTAAATTAATTGGGTTGATTAAAAAACCGATACAAAATAATGAACATAAAGAAAATGAACCACTAGAAAATAAAAAAGGTAAGTATACAAATCTTGATTATTTAACCCATCGTACCAAATCGAATCCCGAATTAATGATGGAAATGATTTCACTTTATTTGGAACAAACACCTCCATTGATAAGTGAAATGAAACAAGGGCTGGAGAATAAAGATTGGAATAGCTTATATAAAGCCGTTCATAAAATGATCCCTTCTTTTTCTATAGTGGGAATAAATTCCGATTTTGAAGCAATGGCAAAAAAAATACAAGAATTTGCCACTACCAAGGGACAGGAAGAAGGTATACGCGAAATGATTTTACAGCTTGAAAATGTATGTTCCGAAGCTTGTAGGGAATTAGAAGAGGAATTTAATAATATTAAAAACAGAACAAATGAAAAATGAAACGGTAATAAAAATTTTTTTAGTGGATGATGATGCTTTTTTTTTAAAATCTTTGGAGATTGATTTTCTTCAACATTCCGATCCTATTGATATTGGATTTGAAGTTGAAACGTATTCAACAGGAGAGCTTTGTGTGAAAAATTTATCAAATAATCCAGACATTATTATTTTAGATTACCATTTGGATGGCATTGATAAAAATGCCATGAACGGAATGGATACTCTTGATAAGATAAAAACATTTAATCAAAATATTCCAGTAATTATGTTATCCTCTCAAGATAAAATTGAAGTAGCTGTAAATTGCATGCATCATAAAGCTTCCGACTATGTTATTAAAAGTGAGACAGCTTTTATGAGATTACAAAAAATTATTTCAACTATTTTATTGCATCAAAAAATGCAAAACGAATTAAGTTGGTATATGGATAGAATGTAAGTAATATCGTCATAATACATAAAAAATATGTGATTAATGTAACTTATTCATTAAATTGTATAATACTGTTTATTTTAAGTAGTGCAATTTTGCCGAAGGTTCTGTTAATTATTAATAAACCCAAATATTCTGAAAGGAATAGTTTGGGTTTATTTTTTTTAATGAATTTTTTAATAAACTTAAAATAACTAAAATAAGCATGAAAATTACAAAAGCAAAAACACTAATAGTTGGATTATTAAATGAAAGTCGTTTTTATTCTGAGAGTAAAAACTGGACATTCCAATTAATAATCCAACTATTAGTGTTTTTGCTTTTGTAATTTTCATGCTTATTTTAGTTATTTTAAGTTTATTAAAAAATTCATTAAAAAAAATAAA
>JANYGR010000091.1 GCA_025359355.1 Bacteroidota bacterium
TTAAAGGCAAGTATTTGCAGAATTATTTAAATGAATTTGTGTATAAATTAAATCGCAGATACTTTAAAGATGCGATGTTTGATAGATTAACAATCGCTTCAGTTTTTAATTATGGGTAAGATTGCGGACAATCAATTAAAAGAACGCATTAAGTAGAAATTTCACAAAAAACACCCCCCTTTTAACTTAAATATTTTAGCTTAAATCATTGATTTTTAGCTAAAAACCCTTATTTTTGCACCCCTTATAAATTTTTAAGACTCAAAAACATGAACATATCTAAAAAAGACGTTAGCTCACAAATTGCAGAATTAAGTATCACTTTGGCTCCAACAGATTATGAAGTAAAAGTTGAAAATGCTATTAAAAAAGTACAAAAACAAGCAGCCCTTCCTGGGTTTCGTCCAGGTAAAGTACCTGTTGGATTAATTAAAAAACAACATGGTAAATCTATCTTAGTAGATGAGGTTAATAAAATATTAAACGAAACGTTATATAATTATATTAACGATAATAAGCTTGAGATCTTAGGAAATCCAATGCCTAAGGTAGATAACACAATTGATTTTGAACACCAAACAGAATGGACATTTAACTATGAATTGGGATTAACGCCAAGTTTTGATGTTAAATTAGATAACTCTCAATCGTTTGTTTACAATACCGTAAAAATTGACGATGAGTTAGTAGAAAAATATTTGAAAGACGTGAAGCGTAATTATGGAAAGCCATCAAACCCTGATGTAGCAACCGAAAAAGACGTTTTATATATTGATATTGTTGAATTAGATGCAGACAATAACATTGTTGCTGGTGGAGTTTTCAAATCAACAAGTATTGGAATTGATCGTTTGAAAAACGAAGCAGCTAAAGCAAAATTAATTGGCGCTACTAAAGAAAGTAAAATCATCATTAACGCTAACGAATTATATGATTCGGCAGTTGACAAATCAATTTCTTTAGGCATTGATAAAGAAGTAGCAGAGAATTTCTCAGCAAACTTACAATTGACGGTGCGTAACATTGCCCGTATGGAAGATGCAGAATTGAACCAGGAGTTATTTGATAAATTATATGGTGCAGGAACCATCAATTCTGAGGCTGAATTCAGAGATAAAATTAAAGCTGAATTAGCAATTATGTTTACTCAAGATACAGATCGTAAATTTATTGAAGGAGTTGAAAAAACGATGGTTGAAAAATTAAACATTCAATTACCTGATGATTTCTTAAAGCGTTGGTTAATGGCTGTTAACGAAAAACCTTTAACTAAAGAGCAATTAGAGGCAGAATACCCATCGTATGCTAACTCTATGAAATGGAAATTAATAGAAAATAAAATCATTAAAGCGAACGAAATTGTTGTGTCTCAAGATGAAGCAAGAGCTGAAGCTGCTGGTTATATTCGTTCTCAATACGCTCGTTACGGACAAACACCTGACGAGGCTGAAGTTGCAAAAATTGCAGATTCTATTTTAGCAAAACAAGAAGAAGCTCAAAAAATTTATGAAGGAATTTACAGCAAAAAAGTGTTAGATGTTTTAAAAACTAACTGTAAATTAGAAACGAAAGAAGTGAGCTATAATGAGTTTTTTGGAATTAACGATTAAGCGTTGTTAATTTTATTGATGTAGTATTAGTAATTTTACTAATATTTAGAACTAAAACTATGAAAATGCCAGAAGTATATATCAACGACATTTCCGTTTTTTTGCCGGGAAATCCTGTGAGCAACAGCGAAATGGAAGAGTATTTGGGTTTTGTAGATGGTAATATATCTTCAAAATCGAAACCTGTTATTTTAAGAAATAATAAAATAACAAATCGATATTATGCATTGGATAAAAACGGAAATAGCACATACTCTAATGCCGAATTAACTTGCGAAGCCATTAAAGGCTTAGCACATGATGGCTTTAAGTTAAGTGATATTGAATTATTAACTTGTGGCACGACAACTCCCGATCAATTTTTACCAAGCCATGCATCTATGGTACATGGAAAATTGAAACAAAAAGCGATAGAGGCAATTTCTTTTTCTGGATCTTGTTGCTCAGGCATGAATGCTTTAAAATATGCGCAAATGTCTATTTTAACAGGCAATACAACGAATGCAGTAACAACAGGATCTGAACGTTTTTCTCAATGGATGCTTGCTAATAATTTCAAAGAAGAAATTACGAAAATTAAAGAAATTGAAGAGAAACCTATTCTTGCTTTTGAAAAAGATTTCTTGCGTTGGATGCTATCAGACGGTTCTGCGGCAGTATTGACATCGAATAAACCAAATGTAAAAGGTATATCATTGAAAATTGAATGGATAGAAATTTGTTCATTTGCTAATGAAGTGGAAACCTGTATGTATATGGGTGGTGAGAAAATGCCAGATGGAGATATCAAAGGTTGGGCTACATTTAAACAAAACGAATGGACAGAAAAATCGTTGTTTTCGATTAGACAGGATGTTAAGCTGTTAGACGGTTATATTGCACAATTAGGAACTAAAAAATATGTAGAGTTATTTAAAAAACATAATGTAGATCCTAAAAGTGTTGACTGGTTTTTACCACATATTTCATCAGAATATTTCCGATCAAAAGTTGATGATGAAATGAAGAAGTATGGTGTAGAGCTTCCTCAAGAAAAATGGTTTGTTAATTTAACTCAAGTAGGAAACATTGGTTCTGCTTCTATTTTTATTGCCTTGGGTGAATTATTGAAGTCAGGAAAATTAGAGAAAGGACAAAAAATAGCATTGACCGTTCCTGAAAGCGCTCGTTTTTCCTATGCAAACGCTCTATTAACAGTTTGTTAATTAATTATATATCATGAAAAAAGAAGATTTACCACAAGACCAATCTGCTATTACAGGCGTTTTTCGTGATTATTGTTATGTAAAAGATAAAGATGGTAAATACACTACTGATTTAAGTATCGGTTGGGAAGTAAAAAAACAGGCCTTAGATAATGCATGGGATGATATTAACGAACGTGTAGAAGAAGCTGCAATGCTTGTAAAATCAGGAGAAAAAAGCCCTATCTATTATTTCATGGAAAAAAAGTTAATGGATCTGGTAGTGCTGTCTGGTTACACTGGCTTTTGGAAAATGACCATCAAACGTCATTTTAAACCTTCTGTTTTCGCTACTTTAAATGATGAGAAACTATTGGTTTACGCTAAAACGTTTGATATCTCCTTAGAAGAATTAAAATCTTTTAAAGGATAATATCTTAGTTATCCCCTTCTTTAAAGGGATTACGAGGCACCCATTCGCTAGGTTGTAAAAATTGCATGAAAGGTTTCAGTATTAATTTCGATACCGTATTTTGTGGTTTAATATAGCAGAGTAGTTCGTGTGGTTTTGCTCCAACAGTTGTTTTAATTTCAGAAGCCGTTCGACCTAAATTAATACGTTCTTTTTTTATCCGAATAGCTTCTTCAATATAACTAAATAAAATAGTTTGATATAGCTCAAACTCCTTGTTTTTAGAGTAATCAAAGCCAATGTAGTGTGCTTCAATTTCATTGGGTAAATAAAACCCTGATGCAAATGATACTAATTCATTATCCTTAAACCAAGCATCTATATAAAAATCCGAAACAAAACGTTCGGCTACAGTTTTAAAATAATCTTTTTCTAATTGTGCTAATTTAAACTTAGCTTGATGATAGACTTGTAAATAGAGGTTATACAAGGCATCGCTTAATTTAATAATTTCAGCAACAGTTAATCGTTTTTTTGTAAGAGGTGCACTGGCCTGTAAAATATGTTTTGCACGATTACGGTATTTTTTAGAAAATAATGCGAAGTAATCTGACAAAGTGGTTAAATTTTTTGGCAAATCTACAATCATATTTGGCTCTACATTAAAATGCACAAATCGTGTACAGTACCAACAATCCTTGTCTCCAAAGCCTTCTTCATAAAAATCTTTCACTAAGATGGCAGATATTTTACCTCTCAGTTTTTCTGCGCGCGACACGCAATCAATAATGCTTTCTAAAATTTTGAACGTTGTTTTTTTATTATTGACATTCAAATAAAAACCATGTTCGCCACTAATAAAATTATTTCCACAGGTTACTAAGCGCATCACGGTCTCATCTTCATTCTGTTCTATATAACGCTGAAAGAT
>JANYGR010000115.1 GCA_025359355.1 Bacteroidota bacterium
ACTAGTTTTTGAAACGAAAGATCCAGCGGTTAGTTGGGACGGAACATTTAGAGGAAAACCAATGGATACGGGTGTATTTATGTATAGTGCTGATGGTATTACCAGAGATGGATCGCCATTTAGTGCTAAGGGAAATATTACCTTGTTGAGATAAAAAATATTGATTAACGAATTAACTATGAAGATGATGAATACTAAAAAATTATTTATTGCAACGATGATTGCGCTTCCTTTTATAAATAAGGCGCAGGACATACATTTTTCGCAATTTAATGAAACGCCAGTTATACTTAACCCTGCGTTAAGTTGTACGGCTTATGATACGCGCGTGATCGCTAATTATAAAAATCAGTGGGCAAGTGTATCAAGTCCTTACCAAACGTATGGTTTAAGTTTAGAAAAAACATTGAAGCATTTGAAGTTAAAGAAATCATATGTTGGTACGTCGTTTACAATATACAATGATAAGGCAGGTGATTTGGGCTTAGGAACTTTAGCGATTAATTTAGGTGCTAATATTGTTGTTAAAACAGGTAAGTTCAGTAAATTTTCGGGAGGAATTGGAGGAGGAATATCTTTTAGAACAATAAATACGTCTAAAATGCGATGGGAAAGCCAGTATGATGGGTATAATTATAATGCCACAACTGCATCGGGCGAAGCAACGCCTGTAGCTTCTTTTTTACAAGGTGATTTTGTAGGAGGTGTTGTTTATCATTATGCCAAGAGTGAGCGTTATATTAGTGCGCAAGATGGTACTAAATTTGATATTGGTTTTTCGGCATTTCACTTTAGTTCTCCAAACTTATCTTTTATGTCTGGTAATGATAGGCAATATGCTAAGTTTGTGGGACACGCTAATTTTGATATTGGTATTAAAAATGCTCATGCTGCCTTGGTACCAAGTTTAATTTATATGCGACAAGGTCCATCACAAGAGATAGATGCTGGTTTTATGTTTAAATATATTATTCAGGATCAGTCAGTTTATACAGGAATTAAAAAGCCTTGTGCTTTGTCGTTAGGCGCTTATTATAGAGTAGGGGATGCAATAATACCTTCTTTATTATTCCAATATGATAAATTTGCATTAGGGTTTAGTTACGATTTGAATGTATCTCAATTAACGGCAGCTTCTAAAACTAAGGGTGGTATGGAAATCAGTTTGAGATTTAACACTAGCCCTGGATATGGAAGATCTTTAGGTGGTAGCTTTAATAGGCCTACTTATAAATAGGGTGTTATGTCAAATTACAAGTTCATATAGTATATCATAAAAGAAACACTCATCTTTTACTGACAGATGAGTGTTTCTTTAATAGAACTTATACCAATTCTTATTTTGATTTACTACTGACCATTTTACCAGTTTTATTAATTGCACTATGAATGTAAGCTGTTGTAAATTCTTTTTATCCCGATAGCTATCGGGAGTTAGTACCATACGATCGATTTTATAAAATGTGTTTACTTTAAATGTCTCATCATACGTTGCTCCTTTTTTTATAGCTAATTTGATACTATAACGTTAAGGCGCTGCATAAAGTTATAGCCTTAACAGATTTTAACGCTATCATTTGACATCTGGTAGCTTTTTGCCCAAAACTGGTTAAGCTTTGGCAACTGCCGTTGTTTAAATTTCAACATTCGTATGCATTAATAAGCTATAAATAATAGCACTCTCGTCATAAAATATTTTCTCGCGGCAGAAAAGATGTTTCTCTTGAGAGCGATGTAGTTTAACCCGCAATAAAATATTTTTTTGCAGTAGAAAGGATGTTGCTGTCGCAATCGATAATGTTTCTCTCGCCAAAAAATAAATTCTCTTGAGAGCGATGTTCTTTCCGCTTCGAAAAAATATTTTTTCGTAAGAGGAAAGATATTTCTCTCGCATTAAAAAAAAATCTCGTAAGAGGAAAGATATTTCGCTTGAGAGCCTTGATGTTCCTCGTGCGACTTCATACTTTCATCTTGCAAAAAAATAAATTCTATTGAGAGTGCTGTTCTTTCTCCTTCTAAAAAATATTTTTTCGTAAGAGGAAAGATGCTTCTCTCGCATTAAAAAAAAATCTCGTAAGAGGAAAGGTGTTTCGCTTGAGAGCCTTGATGTTCTTCGTGCGACTTCATACTTTCATCTTGCAAAAAAATAATTGCTCGTTACAGGAATGATATTACTCTTAAGAGTTATAATGTTCCTGTCGTTATAAAATAATTTCGCTTGAGAACAAAAGCATTCATGGTGCGATTGATGTTGTTTCTCTCACAATAAAATATTTTTTTACGAGAGGAGGGGAAATGCAGCGGAGCGGGATATTTACTATCCTCTTTGTGGTAATAGTATCACCGCCATTGATAATAACAACTTTAATAACGCTAAAATAGTTGTGCTAAAAATCCCTTTAACGGTAGCATATTTTATATTGAACACATTATTTTTATGCCATAAATTGTCTTATATTTAATTCACCTTGGCTATGGAATACAATAACAAATTAAATAACATGTTATTACTTAATAATTAAACTATTAATTTTTATGACAGATAAACTAATTAACGTGTTATATGTAGATGATGAAGAAAATAATTTGAAATCTTTTATTGCTACGTTTAGAAGAGAGTTTAATGTATTTACAGCCCTTTCTGCAAAAGAAGCAAATGTCATATTAGATAATGTAAAAGATATTCATGTGTTGATTACCGACCAAAAAATGCCTGAAACTTTAGGTACGGAGCTATTAGTAGATGCTGTTAAAAAATATCCCAAACAAACTCGCATTATAATTACTGCTTACCCCGAAGATAAAGATGTTCAGGAAGCCGAAAAGATGCAATTAGTTTTTGGAGTAATTGCCAAGCCTTGGAATGCTGATGAGTTACAAGCATTAATTATAGAAGGATATGATATGTATTGCAGTAAAATGGATTTGAACCAAACCATTTCTAAACGCAATAAAATTAAAAAACATTTAGACAAAAAAATAAATGAAACCCCTAATGAAAATGCGTAAAACAAGTTTTTACACTAATACACGTACTTTAGATGGGGTTTTGATGATTTTTTTATTTTTTGTTAAATGCTTTACCTGTATTTGGAGTTGTTTAATTTCTATATCTTTTTCCAATAACAATACTTCATAATGCATTTTTAAAACTTTTAATGCATAACTATCTGGTTTATTGACGTTAATTTTACGTTGATTTGTGGGGAGGGTTAAAAATTCTTCGCTCGAAACATTAAATATCTTACATATTTTTTTCACCTTTTCGATACTAAATTTTGTTAATCCGTTTTCTAAATCACTGTAAGCTTGTTGTGATATTTTGAGTTTAGTAGCTATGCTTTTTTGAGTGATAAAGGCATTTACCCGCAATCGTTTTAATTTTTCGCCATACATAGTATTTGTCTTTCCCTTGGTCATTATGCTATTTTTATAATAGTAAATGTAGTAATAAATGTGTCGTTTTTTAACATCGATTTTGGTTGTTAAATACAAGCATCAAAAACTTGGTGTTATAACTATTTTGATTGTAATTAGCCATATTAATAATTAAAACGAATACCATGAAAAAAATCAAACTATTACTACTCATTGCTTGTTCGCTCAGCGTATGGCAAATGAAAGGGCAAACGGGGTTAGACTGCAATCATCCTATTCTTATTCCTCAACCTTATACGAAAGTATTTGGAGGAAATTCAAATGAGACATGGTATAATTTTAATGCAACATCAGCAGGTTTGCAATTAGACATATTTGAGAGTACGGCTCTTGTAAATGTTAGTAAAATTGAATTATATGCGGGTAACTGTTCCACTTTAACTCTTTTAGCAAAAGATAGTTTAACGTTTAATTTAGATAGTATTAAAACAATCACATTTTCGGGTTTAAGTATAAATTCTAATTATTATATAAAAGTTAGTTTTATTACTAATAAAATAACTAATAATTATAAATTGGTATTGAGCAAAGCTGTTGGTGATCCCTATTTATTTGTAACAAATACAAATTCAGGGCAAACCTGTGCGGTTGACGATGAAGATCCGGTTTCAGGAGATCCTTTACAATGTGATGTTTATGCATGTGTTGGCGACCCTTTATTAATATATTATAGTGATAATGGGACGCCAAACAGTAGTCTATATCATATAGATGTAGCGATTTATTTATCTGGGGTTTTAGTGAGTAGTTATTCCGGGAACTCTACATATTATTTTACGCCAACAGTACCAGGGAATTATTTAGTAATACAAACTACTTTACCTTTGCCATCTAGTGGTTATTATACTGGAATAAACGTCATAGTTGGAGCCCCTAATACAACTCCGGTACATTCAATAAATCCAGCAAGTGGTCCATACTGCTTAGGCGAATGTATTACATTTTCATCCTTAAATACAAACGCATTTAACACCAGTTTTAGTACCAATGATCCAGCTACAGGCTGTCCAACTGGTGGCCCTGGTAATTACCTTCCTAATAGTTTTATTTTTTCAAATCCAGGCATTAATACTGTAAATTACACTATTAATGGCGGTTCTACTTGCGAGCAAACCTTTCCAATTCCTTTAAATATATCAGAACCAGTAATTACCATTACCTCTACTATACCTGTTCCTTGTAGTTTTGATAGAGTTTTTACTGCAAATTCAAGTTGTATTCCTTCAGGTACTACTCCAACGTATAATTGGACTATTTACAGCGGAACCTCCAATTTAGGTTCGGTAGTTTATACATCCTCATTTGCAAGTAATGTATTAAATTACACGTTTCTGGCAAGCGGTACTTATTATGTGGAAGCTACGTCAGGTGCAGGATTTACTGGCAGTCAAATTATTACAATTCTTCCATTAACAATACCAGTAATCAATATCACAACCCCTACTGCCAATTTATGTGACATTAAATTATCTCATGGTAACGCATTTGTTATGCTCGACCCCCATGTTACAATGGCAACTGGCGATGTTGCTACTTGGACAGCTACCGATGCTAATACTTTAGCTAATTTATCTATACCTTATACGATTGGTGCTAATGGTATAGTGACGTATAATTTTAATACCTTTTTAAATTACCCAAATCCTATTAATTTTTGTGTTAATGTAACTTTAGCTGGTGGTTGTAGTAATAGCCAATGCCTTACTTTACATCCTTGTTGCCCTTCAGCACCTGGGGTTATTAAATACTCAAACACAACGTTTAATGGTACAACCAATTTATCATCCCCTGCTGGTTATGAGTTTTCTGGTATAATTACCATTAACCCAAGTGCTTCATTATACTTAAACCTTACTGATGTAAAAATGGATCCTAATACTAAATTTATTGTAAAGGGTTTTTTACAAATAAAGGGTTCTTACGTTCATGCCTGTTCTTTTATGTGGGATGGGATTTACTTAAACGGTAATAGTGGATTATACATTGCTCAAAGTGTGATTGAAGATGCTAAACGAGCTGTTGTAGATACACTTGGTGCAAATCAAATTGATGTGGAAGATGTTTGGTTTAATAAAAATAGAGTTGGTATTGAATTTAAAAGAGCAGTAACAACTTCTAATTTACAAATGAATCGATTAGTATTTTCGACAGATGTTTTACCTTCGGTGTATACAACTGCTCCTTTTGGTGGCCCAATTACAGCTGGTGTAACTCCTGTAATGCTTAATACCTACCCAGCTTCTTATTTAAAAGCACCTTATAATACTACTTATGGACAGTATGGTATTATTTTAAATAAAACATGGTCTACTGGTGGTACTAAAATAAATATTGACCGTATTACCTGCGATAAAGTATACCAAGGTGTTTATTCTAATTTATCACGAGCTAATATTACCCGTTCTGTGTTTCAAAATCATACAACTGCTTTACACCCATTAGGTAATACTTGTGGTATTTATGTTTTGGGTAGTAACATTGGTGTTACAAACTCATTTAGGTCTCAAGTTAATATTGGCACTAACGCTACAAGCGATAAATGTACCTTTACTAATAATACAAAAGGTATTTGGAATGTAGGTTCTTCTGTGATAGATGCGTTACGAAACACCTTTAATAACCAATATATAGCTATAGCTGTTACCAATAATGCTACTAACAAAACAGTAACTATTGATCGTAATAAAATGTATGAAACGCAATTTGGTATTTTGTGTTATAATAATGTAAACGTAAATACTCAAATAACCGAAAACACCTTGCTTAATACTGTTCCTCTTGGAGCATATAATGCTAATACTGGCATTATTACCAGTGAAGTTATTACCACCACTGCGGCAAAATACAATGTGTATAACAATAGTATTACAGGTTACTACAATGGTATATATGCCACAAATACATACAGCACACAAATTACTGATAACGAAGCGCACTTAATACCTGATAACACGCCTTATCATTATCAGTTTGGTATAAGAATAGAAAATACCAACTTATGCTATGTGTATAACAACAATGTTGATAAGCCTAGTGCTGATAATAGTGCTTGGTGGCAATATGGTATTTTTGCAAATACAAACATTACACCTTTAGTTTGGTGCAACAGTATAGATAAAATGTATGCGAGTTTAAAATACCAAGGTGTAAATATTACAACGGCTGGCAACGGTATGCTAGGTAATGTGATGGATCATGGACAAATTGGTATTTGGTTAGATGCCCAAGCCGAAATTGGAGACCAATAC
>JANYGR010000129.1 GCA_025359355.1 Bacteroidota bacterium
CCGAAAAAACAAAGTGGTTTAACCAACAATATTTGCGCATGCAAACAGATGAGCAATTAGCAAACTCTGTTACGCCTTTATTAGAAGCCAAAGGCATCAAAAAGGATAAAGCATTTGTAACTGAATTTTGCAGATTAATAAAAGAAAAAGCTCATTTTGTAACTGAATTTTATGACTTAGGTTCTTACTTTTTTGTAGCGCCAACAAGCTATGACGAAAAAGTAATGACGAAAAAATGGAATGAAAATTCCAAAGCAACTTATACTAAACTAACTGAAAAATTAACCAACTTAGATACTTGGACTATTACTTCTATTCATGATTTATTTGCCGCTGTTGAACCTGAATTAGGAAAAATAGATATGCAGCTAGTTCGTGTATTAACTACAGGAGTTTCCGGTGGCGCACAGTTATTCGACATGTTAGCCTTATTAGGTAAAGAAGAAGTAATTACCCGACTACGTGCTGCCTTAGCAAAATTAAATTAATACATACTTAAAATAAATATCAAAATTATGCATCCATTACTGAAACAAAACTTATTTTTTATCAAAGAACATGTTGGTATGTTTAAGGCTGCCAATAATTTTGATATTTATAATCCCGATACTCAAGAACTCATTATGACCTGTCGTGAAGAGCAATTAGGAGGCTTTACCAAATTATTACGTTTTACGGATTACAAGCGTATGACGCCATTTCATGTAGAAATAAAATCAGCGAGTGGCGAAAAAGTATTAACCGTAAAACGCGGTGTGTCTATTTTTTTATCTAACGTGGAGGTATTAGATGAAAACGATCATTTAGTTGGGCGATTTAAACAAAAGTTTTTTTCGATAGGCGGAAAGTTTGATGTGTTGGATGTCAGTGATAACGTAGTATGTACGCTTAAAGGTAAATGGACTAGTTGGGATTTTAAATTCATGCAAGGCAATGATGAGCTTGCCGGCGTATCAAAAAAATGGGCAGGATTAGGTAAAGAATTATTTACAACGGCTGATAATTATATGTTATCCATTAATGAAACGGTGCGTAAAGATGAGCCTACACGTATTTTGATAGTAGCAGCCGTTATGTGTATTGACATGGTTTTAAAAGAGTAGCAGAGTTATTCGGCGATAACTATTTTAAACCATCTGTTGAAGTAAAAATAATTTTCATGGCAAAAACCCTACTAAATAGTAATCAAAAAACGTATAATCAATGGTTAAAAACCATAAAAGAAAAAGTACGTCAAACTCAATTAAAAGCTTCTATTGCTGTTAATTCAGAATTGATTAATTTTTATTGGGAGCTTGGAAAAAGTATTATAGAAAAACAACAAGAAAACGAATGGGGCTCTTCTGTTATTGATCAATTAGCTATTGATTTAAAAAAAGAATTTCCAGAAGTGGAAGGTTTTTCACGTTCTAATTTATATTATATAAAACAATTTTACGCATTTTATTCGCAGGGTTCAATTGTCCAACAGCCTGTTGGACAATTACAAAAAACAGCAATTGTCCAACAGGCTGTTGGACAAATTCCATGGGGACATCACATACTGATAATTACTAAAGTTAAAGATTATCAACAAGCACTTTTTTATTTATACGAAACCATTAAAAACAACTGGAGCAGAAATGTATTAGCATTACAAATTGAAACTAAGCTTCATAAACGACAAGGTAAAGCAATTAATAATTTTAAATTAACGCTTCCTAAAGCTCAATCCGATTTAGCAATTCAAACACTTAAAGACCCTTACGTGTTTGATATTATGAATATTAGCAAGCATGCTACAGAAAGAGAAATAGAGCAACAACTTACACAGCAATTAGCTAAATTTTTATTAGAACTAGGTCAAGGCTTTGCTTTTATAGGGAGTCAATATGCTATCAAGGTTGGTAAAAAAGATTATCGATTGGATTTATTATTTTATCACACACAACTGAGATGTTATGTGGTTATTGAATTGAAAGCAGGAGAGTTTGAACCAGAACATACAGGTAAATTAAATTTTTATTTATCAGCAGTGGATTCGCAATTAAAGCATCCTAAGGATAATCCAAGTATTGGTATTTTGTTGTGCCAAACTAAAGAACATATCGATGTTGAGTATTCGCTTCGAGATACCAGAAAACCAATAGGAGTAAGTGATTTTAAGTTTTTAGATAAACTACCAAAAAAACTGGAAAACAATTTACCGTCAGTTGCTTTATTAGAATCTGAATTAAAAAAAATAACATTAGCTACTGTTCCTCAAAAAAAGAAAGGTAAATAAATGGAATTATACTCTGATACTTACTTTATGAATGAAGCATTCAAAGAAGCCCAAAAAGCCTTTGATGCAGATGAAGTGCCTGTTGGTGCCGTTATTGTGGCAGAAAATAAAATCATTGCGCGCGGACATAATTTAACCGAACAATTAAACGATGTCACTGCTCATGCCGAAATGCAAACGATTACATCTGCCGCTAATTATATTGGTGGAAAATACTTAAATGACTGCACACTATATGTCACCTTGGAACCTTGCTTAATGTGCGCTGGAGCTCTACATTGGACACATATTACCAAAATAGTATACGGTGCCAGTGATGATAAAAAAGGATTTTCAAAAATAAATCAACCTGTATTACATCCTAAAACAGTCGTTGTTAAAGGTGTTTTAGAAGAACAGTGCTCTCGCATATTAAAAGATTTTTTTAAAAAAAAAACGATAATGCCGAAAATACAAACGATAATTCATAAAAAGCAAAAAGCAAAAAACAAAAAGCAATATTACTCTAATTTGCCTTTTGCTCCTTGTCTACTAATTTTTGTCTTTT
>JANYGR010000139.1 GCA_025359355.1 Bacteroidota bacterium
AACTACAAGTGATGAAAATGGAAAGTTTCGTTTAGAGCATATTCCTTTAGGAAGAAAACAATTAAAAATTTCGTTATTATCCTACAAAGAAAAATCGCAAACCGTTGTATTATCAAGTGGAAAAGAAACTGTATTAAATATTGAACTTGAAGAAAGCGCTATACAAGGTCAAGAAGTTGTGATAACAGCTGAAATAGATAAAACAAAAACAAATAATAAAATGGCAACGGTGAGCTCTCGTATTTTTAGTACAGAAGAAGCAAATCGGTATGCGGGTAGTAGAGGTGATCCTGCGCGAATGGCCGCCAATTTTGCAGGTGTCAGTGGTGCAAATGATAGTCGTAATGATATTATTATCAGAGGCAATTCTCCATTGGGTATTTTATGGCGCTTAAATGGATTAGATATTCCTAACCCCAATCACTTTGGTAGCATGGGTTCTTCGGGAGGCCCTATCAGTATTTTAAACAATAATACATTAGATAATTCTGATTTTATGACGGGTGCATTTCCTGCTGATTATGGAAATGCCACAGCGGGAGTGTTTGATTTGAAAATGCGAACAGGCAATAACGAAAAACATGAGTTCTTGGGAATGGTTGGTTTTAATGGCTTTGAGCTTGGCGCTGAAGGACCATTTAGTAAAAAGAAAAAAATGGTTCGTTTATGGTGAACTATCGATACTCTACCTTATCTGTATTTAAAGCCATAGGCTTGGATTATGGCGCAGGTAGTGCCGTTCCTCAATATCAGGATCTTACTTTTAAAATAGATTTGCCAACTAAAAAAGCAGGAAAGTTTGTTGTGTGGGGCATTGGCGGATTAAGTTATGCGGAACTATTACAAAGTCAGCAATCAAAAGATAATAATTTATACGGTTATAGTGGGCGTAACACTTACTTTCGTTCAAACGTAGGCGCAATGGGTATTTCGCATACATACCTAATTAATTCGAGTTCATATATCAAAACAAATATTGGTGCATCGGGGCAATATAATTATATAGCCTCTGATAGAATTGATACAAGCGCACATCCGAATACTATTCGCCCAGAATACCGTAACACTTCATACACCATAAAGTATTCAGGGAATTTTACGTACAACAAAAAATTCAATTCACGTAATTTTGTAAATGCAGGTGTTTATGCAGATTTATATAATACAAATTATGTGGATAGCATAGATACTTACGGTACTGGTTTTGTTACGCTTCGTAATTATAAAGGTAATAGCCTCTTAACTCGTTTATTTATTCAATGGAAACATCATTTCACCGAAAAATTTTATATAAATGCGGGTGTTAGTTATCAATACCTCACACTTAATAATTCCCAATCGCCAGAACCACGCTTAGGTTTAAAGTATGAACTAAATAAAAAACAATCGTTAAGCTTTGGAGCAGGCTTACATAGCCAAATTCAGCCATTGTATGTATATTTTGCATCAGCTAATTTAGGCAATGGAAAAGTTCAGGAAACAAATCGCAATTTAGATTTTACAAAAGCAGCTCACGCAGTACTGGCTTATGACGTTAATTTATTTAATTCTGTTCGAGTAAAAACAGAAGTATATTATCAGTATTTATATCATATTCCTGTGAAAATGAGAAGCGATTATTTTAGTACCGCCAACTTGGGTGCCGATTTTAATAGCCCCAACATTGATAGCTTAGTAAGCAACGGCACTGGTGAGAATTATGGTGTAGAACTAACACTCGAAAAATTTTATAGTAAAGGTTATTATTTTTTGGCTACAGGATCTTTTTTTGAAAGCAAATATAAAGGAAGCGATGGAATTGCCCGTAACACAGCCTTTAACGGTAATTATGTGATTAATATACTAGGAGGAAAAGAATTTAAAATTAAAGAAAAACACATTTTAGCTTTGGATGTAAAATTTACGTATGCAGGAGGAAAACGTTATGTTCCTATTGATTTAACAGCATCGATACTTACTAACTCTGAAGTTCGTAATGGTTCCGTAGCGTACAATCCACAATATGATCCTTATTTTAGAATTGATGTAAAGCCCTCCTATAAAATAAACACCAAACATTTTACACATGAAATTAGTGTAGATATACAAAATGTGACCAAGCATAATAACATCTTCCAACAACAATATGATTTAAATACTCAAACCATTAAAACGGATTACCAATTAAAATTCTTTGTAATACCTCAATAT
>JANYGR010000140.1 GCA_025359355.1 Bacteroidota bacterium
AAAGAAGCAGTAAAAGTATAAGATCCAGTTGCTCCTGTTGGTGTTCCTGAAATTTGAAGGCAAGCATTTCCTCCGGCACCAACCATTCCACTTGTAGGATTGTAAGTAGCAGATAATCCAGTAGGTAAACCAGAAGTAGCAGTAATAGTAGCGCCATTAATAGTAGCAGCTCCATTATAGGCACTTGTTCCTAAACTAAATTGAATATTAGTAGAATAAGCGACTCCCGTTACACCAGCAGGTAAAGCAGTACTTGCTGAAGGAGTAGCACAATAGCCTTTTACTGGATCAGGAGTACAAGAAGGAGCGATTACACATTGTGCATTCGATTGAAATAAGCCAGCAATAACTACTGACGCTGTAAGTAAGATTTTTTTCATGTTATTATTTTTTAAGATTTAGTCAAAGTTAAATTATTTTTTTGAAATTCCTATGTTTGCATAATAAAAACATCTAATCCGTTTTATATTTATATTTTTCTAATAAGACAACAATTTCATCAATTTCTCTTTGAAACGCTTTTTCGGTAAAAAATTTATTTCTAAATCGGCATTCATTGGAACTGGTGTATCAAGACTACCTTCGCGCATAACAGGCGCATCTAAGTATGAAAAACAATGTTCCGTGATTAATGCGCTTAACTCCCCTCCTATTCCACCTGTTAAGGTATCTTCATGTAAAATAAACGCGCGTCCTGTTTTTTTAACCGATGTAAAAATCGCATCTACATCTAAAGGTGCCAATGTTCTTAAGTCAATTAAATCGGCCGATATTTCGGGATGAGCATTCAATAACTCAATAGCCCAATGTACGCCAAGTCCATAAGTAACAATAGTTACAGCAGTTCCTTCCTTTATCAAACGAGCTTTTCCAAAAGGAATCGTATAATATTCATCTAAAATTTCTTCGTCAATGCTACGGTATAATCCCTTATGTTCAAAAAACATTACTGGATTAGGGTCTTCAAAACTCGCTAACAACAAGCCTTTGGCATCACTTGGAAATGCGGGATAAGCAATTTTTAATCCTGGTGTTTTAAAAAACCACGCTTCGTTACTTTGACTATGAAATGGGCCTGCTGCAACGCCTGCTCCTGTTGGCATACGCACAACAACATCCGCATTTTGTCCCCAACGGTAATGAGATTTTGCTAAATTATTAATAATTTGAGTCATGCCTTCTGTTACGAAATCAGCAAACTGCATTTCTACCATTGCCTTGTGTTTATTGATAGATAAGCCAAAGCCAGTTCCTAAAATAGCTGATTCACATAAAGGCGTATTGCGTACACGCCCTTTACCAAACTCTTCAACAAAACCATCTGTGATTTTAAATACCCCGCCATAATCAGCAATATCTTGCCCCATCAACACTAAATTATCATGCTTACGCATAGCCAGGCGCATCCCATCAGATATGGCGTCAATCATACGTTTGCTAGTTTTTGATCCTGATTGATGAGATGTGTCTGCAATGTCGCATGGCATATACATTTCAGCCAATTCCTTTTTTGTATCAGGTGGTGGCAATGTTTCTGCAAATGTTTGTTCTAATCCTGCTTCAATATCATGTTTAATTTCGGCACGTAATTTTTCGATAATGTCTTCTGTTAAAACACCTTCGTCAATTAAAAATTTCTCAAACGTATTAACTGGATCTTTTCTTCCCCACACATCAAATAATTCTTTAGGTACATATTTAGTACCTGATGCTTCTTCGTGCCCACGCATCCTGAATGTTACGCACTCTACCAAAACTGGACGAGGATTTTCGCGAATAGATTCTGCTAAATTTTTAATTGTTTCGTAAACTTTTAAAACGTTATTTCCATCAATAGAAATACCTTCTATACCATAACCAATGGCTTTGTCGGCAAAGGATTTACATTTGAATTGCTCATTACTTGGCGTTGATAAACCATAGCCATTATTTTCTACAATAAAAATAACAGGTAAATCCCAAACCGCAGCTGTATTAATACTTTCGTGAAAATCGCCTTCGCTTGCGCCACCATCTCCACTAAATACAACCGTTACTTTTTTATCTTGACGTAATTTATTACCTAGTGCAATACCATCTGCAACACCCAATTGTGGTCCAAGATGAGAGATCATTCCTACAATGTGGTATTCTTGAGATCCGAAATGAAAGCTTCTGTCACGCCCTTGCGTAAAACCACTTGGCTTCCCTTGAAACTGCGAAAACAGTCTATTCATAGGGATTCCACGCGTAGTGAATATTCCTAAATTACGGTGCATTGGCAAAATAAATTCATCTTGATTTAAAGCTGTAGCAACTCCTACCGAAATTGCTTCTTGTCCTATACCGCTAAACCACTTGGCAATTCTACCTTGACGAAGAAGTAATAACATTTTTTCCTCAATCATGCGAGGCGTTAATATATTTTTATAGAGTTGAAATAACGTATCATCTTTTTGTTTACGTCTATCAAACTTAACTGGAGTTTCTGCTGTAATCATCATATTTATTTAATGAAGCGAAAGTAGCATTTTTAGGTTATTTTTGGGGATATTTATGAAAAATATTATATTAAATTAGTAAACAATTTTTAACTCCGATTTACACATTTCATTTAAAATGTTTAGCACTAAATACTCTCCTTTTTATATCATTACCTTTTCCTTTATCATCATTCTGATAGTGCCATTTTTATTGCAAGATGGTATGTTTATGGATGGCGAACAATACGCTTGCGTGGCACAAAATTTAGCAAATGGCAAAGGTAGTTTTTGGCTTCCTATAGTTAATGATACTTGGATAATGCAGAATTCTCCATACTTTTTAGAGCATCCTCCTTTATTTTACAATTTAGAATCATTCGTATTTAGAGTTTTTGGGAATAGTATGTATAGCGAACGGCTGTTTTGTTTACTCATGGCTTTTGCAAATGCTTATGTCATTCATCGTATTTGGAAATTAATTACACTTAAAGATGAAACGGCAAAGCACTTAAGTTGGCTTCCCGTTTTATTATGGATAATCATCCCCGTGTGCTTTTGGGTATTTCAGCATAATATGATAGAAATGCTACTATCTGTATTTACACTGCTATCAATGCTTTTTAGCTTATCAGCACTTTTAAAACCAAAATTTATTTTTCTTAATTTGATCGTATCTGGGTTATTTATTTTTGCGGCATTTTTAACCAAAGGATTACCAGGTTTATTTCCTTTAGCTACTATTCCTTTATTTTATGTCATAACAAAAAACATTACACTAAAACAAACACTGTTATATACCTTAATTATCACTAGTATTCCTATTGTCTGCTATTTTTTAATTGTGACTTTAAATAATGATGCGAAACAATGTTTACATTTTTATTTTAATGAACGCTTACTAAATCGAGTTTATACAACGGGCACAACTAATTACAGATTGTCTATTTTAGTCGACCTACTCGTTGAATTACTACTTCCTGTGTTATTAACATTAGCGATTATAACCTATGCAAGAAAAAAAACAAACTCCGTTGCTATACAAAAAAATGATAAACTATATGCCTTATTATTCTTATCATTAGGCTTCTGTGGCTCATTACCATTAATGGCTACGATGGTTCAAAAAAACTTTTATTTTGTAGCCTCTCTTCCATTTTTTGCATTAGGATTAGCATTCATTAGCCATCATAATATCAGTCAATTAATCAATCTATTATCCATTAAAAGCCTTAAAAAAGTAAAAATAATTGCCTATGCTTTCCTTATCATTACCATTCTTTTTTCTTTATCACAAATTGGAAAAACAAGAAGAGATAGCGAAAAACTCAATGACATTAAGTATTTAGGAGGTTATCTTAAAAATACAACTACTGTAAGTGTAGATAACGACGCTTATTTTGATTGGAGCTTTCAATTCTACATCTATAGAAAATATGCTATTAATTTAGATCCTCGTAACAGACACCGAACCTATATTATCACTAAAACAGATACATCACAAAGGTTATTGAAAGATTATCGTAAAATTGATTTGCCTTTGAAACAGTTCAAATTGTATAAACAAAAATAAAGAAGTCTGTTAATCAAGTCTACCTAATGGGTAGCTTACTTTTTGATGATACGATTCAATACTTAACACAAATATGCTTCCGATAAATGAATTCAAATTTATTTTATTTGAACCATACTTCAAACTACCTGATAATAGGGCATTCCCATTGATATCCGTAACTTTAAAATTAGCATCAGCTGGTATTTCTTTTCCTAATACACGAAGGATATACGTATTTTTTTCATCAGGAAAAATAGAAACTGTTAATCCTTCGTTTTCATGTTCTGATTTTTTTCCATAATAAAATCGTGTTTTTGATTTTAATTTCGAAGTTGAAATTGGATTATCCGAATTTGCTTTTATATAGTAATTCTTTAAGGCAATCTTTTTTTCTATCTCTTGATTAGAAGTCCACGTTCTGATATAATCAATTTCATAATTCCCTGAATTAATAACAGATGTATCTGGTCCTGGATGATAAGGCCCATTCTTACTGGGAACGGCTAAGTTGGCACATAATACTTTTGGTGTATGTAAGTTTACTTTAGTGTATGCAATACATTCGCCATTCAAATAATATTTCAAATACGTTGGAGTCCATTCACCAGAAATGATATTATCACCTTCTGTTAAGTTCCCTTTAAAATATACCCAATCGCCCCATAATTTTTTTCGAATGTAATTTCGAATGCGATTTTCTTCTGATTTTTGACTATGTCTTCCTACATGAATGGCGTTCGATTTTTCAGTTTTCAATTCCATCCAATCAATCTCTTCGTTTGGAGTGCCGCCGTATAGCCAAAATGCAGGCCAATAGCCCTTTGTTTTTTGCATTTTAAATTTTATCTCAAAATAGCCATATAAATAATCTCGCTTCGTTTGAATCATGCCTGATGTATACTTAAAAGAACGTTTATTTAAGCCATCAAACTTGCCATTTTCTTTAATCGTATCATTATCCGGATTCCAATCGACAACCCGCGCAGTCGTTTTTTCACGAATGGCAGCTATATTCAAGCGCCCATCTCTCAGTTCTAAATTTTTTCCATCGGTGTAATATTGCTGTTCTTTTTGCGAAAAAATTGTACGCGACCAACCATACCAATATTTCCACATATCAGTATTTAAAGTCGAATCATTAAATTCATCTCCATCTTGATAATACCAAGTTATAACGGTGTCTTTATTAATTTGCCATAATTGTTGGGAAATGGCAGATTTACTAATAATGGCAATGAAAACGAAAAATAATATTTTACTCATGTTTATGATATATAAAATCAAAAGTAATTTATTTTTATTGTAATTTTATAAAACTTTAAACAACCATTTGTATGCAAGATGTTTTAGTTATATTATTAGTAATTGTAGCTGTATCTTATATTGCTTATAAAATATATAAAAGTTACACTAAGAAAAAATGTGGTGATGGAAATTGCGGCTGTGATTAACACTTCAACTTCGCTCAGTGTGACATACAGATTTCATTGCGAGCGATAGCGCGGCAATCTATTTTGGTTTGAAATTGCTTCGTCGTTCCTCCACGCAATGACGAACTTCGATAATTTAACTCTTCGCTTGATATTTATTCTTTTACTTCACTACTTTTAGGCTCAAATCAAGGCTTTTCACATGATGCGTTAAAGCTCCCACTGAAATAAAATCAACGCCACATTTAGCATATTGAGCAATTGTTTTTTCCGTAATACCTCCAGAACTTTCGATTTCGTATTTATTTCCTATCAGTGACACTGCTTTTTTAGTATCAGCTATGCTATAATTATCAAGCATGATACGCTGAAAACCTCCTTTATTCAAAATCAACTTCACGTCTTCTAGCGTGCGTGTTTCTACTTCAATCGGTAATTTCTTTTTCGTTTTTTTAAGATACTGATGAGTTGCGTCAATCGCTTCGATAATACCTCCT
>JANYGR010000158.1 GCA_025359355.1 Bacteroidota bacterium
TTTTTACAGCTTACACCTTGCTTATCTCTAACAGATTTAAAATGTAAACGACAACTTTTCTCAGTTGGAAATCTTTTGCTAAACTCTAATAATGTCATACCGCTAATATAATCATTTTAGGTATAATTACGGATATTCAATTCTTTTATAATTATTTAGTCACGTATACGTGTTTTTTAACAGAAATCACTTTTCCTTCAGCATCAAGCGTTTTGCGCTCTGTTTTTAAACCTTTACCATCGTATACATATGTATGTTTTTTAGTGGGTTTACCTAAGCCGTCATAAAAGGCTTCTTCTATTTTTTCGCCAAGTAAATTATATTTCGTTATTTTTTTTTCAACAAGTTTGTTCGTTGCGTCGTATTGTTCGTCCTCTAATTCATCGCCATCGCTATTGTATTTGAATTTATGAATAGACTTAATTGTACCTTCCTTATTGTAATCCGTTTTTTCAATTTCATTTCCCTTCGCATCAAATAAAGTTTTTCCATCATTTATTGTTTTACCATTTTCTATAATGGTTGTCATTGATGCTTTTATTTTATGAGCCTTTACTTCTTTTTTACTCTGCGCCGAAGTTTGAAGAGTTACAATAATAAAAAAGAAAAAAATAATTAAATGATTCATGTTCTTATTGGTTTAAGGTATCTAATCCTATGTCTTTTATGTCTTTTTTATTTTCTATAAATACATAAGTCTCTACGGGTACTTGACTTGGGTGGTTGCTATTGGCTAATTGTTGGCTATATGCAACAACTTTGTATTTCCCTTTTCGCATATAAGTAAATGCAAATTCACCATTAGCATTGGTATTTACACTCATTCCTGGAGATACATCATCGCCAAAAAATAAATAAACCGTTTTATTAACAGCTGGGTAACGCCCTACAACATAGGTATATAAAGGGTCATAGTTTCTTACCCAATATATCCCTTTTATTTGCGCGTTACCACCTTGGCCTGGTGTAGTTTGACAAGCATTAGCCAAGAACAAAGTACTCGTTGTTAATGCTATTAAAAAAAGTTTCTGGATCATCATTATCTCGTGTAAATAAATTTGCCTCTGGTTGTAACCGATTTATCAGTCAGCTCTACAGAGTAGAAATAAATGCCTGATGATAATTCGTCGGCATTCAAATAATAGGCTTCATCTGCATGAAGCACTTGACGTTTTATTTGTTTTCCATAGACATCAAAAACAACTATTTCCCAATTACTATGTTGAGTATTATTTGTCAATTCTATGATAGAATTAGGTGAAGCGGGATTAGGATAAATAGTAGCCAATAATTTATCTGATTTTATTTCTTTCACCGCATTGGCATTTCCAACACCATAGATATGATGGGCATATATTTCATAATCAATCGTATTTCTTCTGTCTTCCCAAGCATAAATAGCGCCGCCATTTCCGTCTGTTACCTGTGTAGGATTTACTTGATCATCTGAAGCTATTGATACTGCAACTCCACCTGTTGACCACTGAACACTTCCAGCAGCATTTAACTTTTGAGTATAAATATCAAATCCTATAGCCGTTGAATCTTGCCAAGCAACGATGCTACCGCCTAAGCCATCACTAATTGTGTTTGGATTAATAGATTTAATGCTAGACGGGTTCGATAATAAAATACCATTCGTTGCTAACTGAGCAACACCAGATAAATTTAATTGTTGAGCATAGATATCAAACTTTCCACTTCTATCGTCTTTCCAAGCTATAACAACTCCGTTAGAACCAAGGTATTTCATATCTTGCGCAGTTTGATTATTTGCAGCCGAACAAACTGCCACTCCATTGGAAGCCCACATGACAGTTCCTGAGGCACTTATCCGTTGCGCATAAATATCATAATCTGTTCCAACACGTTTATCAATCCAAGAAATTAATGCGCCATTAGACCCGTCTGGTTCTATCCGTGGGTTATTTTGTACTCCTATTGAATTACATACTACAACGCCGTTTGCAGCCCATTGTATAATTCCAGCGGGATTTAAACGTTGTGCGTAAATATCATAATCTGTACTATTTCGCTTGTCTTGCCAAGTAATAACAGCCCCACCCATATCATCTACATCTATTTTTGGATTTACTTGAGTGTTTGGTGCAGCACAAACTGCAACGCCAGTAGTTGCCCAAAGTAAAGCTCCAGAAGAACTGATTCGTTGCGCATAAACATCCCAATAAAAATTAACTGAATCTTCCCAAACTATAATAGCACCACCTGCATTATCTGAAATGAGTTTAGGGTTTTTTTGACTCGTTGTTTTGTTACAAATTGCAACGCCATCTAACGTCCACAACACGTTGCCTGACGAGTCTATTTTTTGTGCGTAAATATCATTGTTACCAGCTCTATTATCTTCCCAAGCAACAATAGCACTTCCATCTATTCCTGAACCTGCAATAGCTACTGACTTTTGGGTTAATGTATTTGAACAAACAGCGATACCGTTCGTTGTCCATTTTCCAAAGCCATTATTTTTAATACGCTGAGCGTAAATATCAGTAGAGCCAGTGACACTATTTCTATTGTCATCCCAAGCTATAATAGCCCCCCCTTTAGTATCAGGCACTGCATGGGAGTTGTTTTGAGATTTAGTAGCAATACATACTGGTGTATTTATGGAGGAATTAGTATTCCATTGAGCCAAAGCCACACTAGTAACTAACGATAAAATAATAAATAGAGTTTTTTGCATACCTTAAAATTTAAAATAAATATAACTTTAAATTTACATAAAAAACTATATAAGTTACAAAAAACAATAGGGGTTCAAAAAAATTTAACGAATTAAAAAAAACTTTTAACATTATCAAATAGTCGTAATTTTTTTAGTCTTCAGAATTCCTTTAGAATATAAATGAGTGAAAATAATTCTATCAAGGGTAAAATAATCAAACTAACGATTCGGTTCAATTCTATAGAAATTCTGAAATTAAAAACCTTTGAAAACCCTTTATTTAAAGCGCTTTCGTAACAATTTAATAATGTTTTTTTATTTTGTTTTTAACTTAATTGGTTTACTTTTGGTGTAGCATAAAGTGAACACCCTAAAAGAATTGTTATAATTAACAAATATCTTTAACCGCTTTAAAAAATGAAATTATTTTTTAAAGATGAAAACAATCAACACATATTACAATTTAAAAACAAAAAGCATTTGGTCGATTGTGTTTTATTTTTCGTTTTTATTGATTAAAGCGCAAATAACAACCTTTCCTTATTTAGAAGATTTCGAAACGGGTCCAGCCTGGACAGCCTTTACCGCTCCTACAAGCACAAATCCAGCTTCATCTGACTGGGCTTGGGGTACTCCAAATCACACCTATGTTATTCAAACAGCAGGAAATGGAACTAAGTGCTGGTGTGCAGGCGGTTTAACTGGTGCGTTTTATAATAACTGGGAGCAATCTTATGTTAAGAGTCCTGTGTTTAATTTTACAAATTTATTATACCCTCATATAAAATTTAAATTATTTTATGATAGTGAGTATCATTTTGATGGAGGGAATTTACAATACTCCATAAACGGTGGTGTTACTTGGAATGATGTTGGCACTGTTGGTGGCACAACTACAAACCCAATTCAGAT
>JANYGR010000299.1 GCA_025359355.1 Bacteroidota bacterium
ATTTGCTGAGCGTTGTAGCTATGGTTTACTTTGATATCTTCTTTTGTTCCGTCTGCATGGTTTAGTGTTACAGTTAATTGTACACCTGGTGCAAAGGTTGTTAAACCAGTGATGTCGATGCTATCGTCTTCTTTAATTTTATCGTAGTCTGATACGTTAGAAAACGTTAGGCCTAACATTCCTTGTTTTTTTAAGTTTGTTTCGTGGATACGAGCAAACGATTTTACTAACACAGCACGTACGCCTAAATGACGAGGCTCCATAGCTGCATGTTCACGTGATGAACCTTCGCCGTAGTTTTCGTCACCTACAACAATACTGCCAATGTGTTGCGCTTTGTAAGCACGTTGCACGGCCGGTACTGCATCGTAAGTTCCTGTTAATTGATTTTTTACAGAGTCTGTTTTTTCGTTGAATGCATTGACTGCACCAATTAACATGTTGTTAGAAATGTTATCTAAATGTCCGCGGAACTTTAACCATGGGCCAGCCATAGAGATATGATCCGTTGTACATTTACCTTTTGCTTTGATCAATAATTTCAAGCCTTTTAAGTCAACACCTTCCCAAGCTGTAAATGGATCTAATAATTGTAAACGCTTAGAAGTTGGTTCTACTAATACTTTCACACTTGAGCCATCAGCAGCCGGTGCTTGGTATCCTGCGTCTTCCACTGCAAAGCCTTTAGTTGGTAATTCATCGCCACTTGGTGCGTCAAATTTCACTTGCTCGCCTTTATTATTAGTTAAGGTATCCGTTAAAGGATTAAAACTTAGATCTCCCGCAATGGCCATTGCTGTTACGATTTCAGGAGATGCTACAAAAGCGTATGTGTTTGGATTACCATCGGCACGTTTTGCAAAGTTACGGTTGAAAGAATGGATGATCGTATTTTTTTCTTTTTTCTCAGCACCAACTCGATCCCACATACCAATACATGGCCCGCAAGCGTTAGTAAATACAGTTGCTCAAACTTCATTAAATACGTCTAAGAAACCATCACGCTCAATCGTGTAACGAATTTGTTCGGAACCCGGATTGATCATAAATTCTGCTTTCGATTTTAATCCTTTTGCTGATACTTGTTTAGCAAGTGATACGGCACGAGAAATATCTTCGTAAGAAGAGTTTGTACAAGAACCAATTAAACCGGCTTCAATTTTCATTGGCCAACCATTAGCTGTTGCTACTTCTTTTAATTTAGAAATAGGTGTTGCTAAATCAGGCGTAAATGGACCGTTTACATAAGGTTCTAATTCTGATAAATTGATCTCGATCACTTCATCAAAATATTTTTTAGGATCAGCATATACTTCGCTGTCTCCTGTTAAATGTTCTTTAATACCATCTGCTAAAGCAGCTACATCAGCACGACCTGTTGCAGATAAGTAACGGCTCATACTTGCATCGTAACCAAATGTAGAAGTGGTTGCACCAACTTCAGCACCCATGTTACAAATAGTTCCTTTACCCGTACAAGATAAGCTAATAGCGCCTTCTCCGAAATATTCGATTACTTTATCAGTACCACCTTTTACAGTTAAGATACCGGCAACTTTTAAGATAATGTCTTTAGCACTTGCCCAGCCGCTTAATTTACCTGTTAATTTTACACCAATTAATTTTGGCATTTTTAGCTCCCAAGGTAAACCCGCCATTACGTCGCAAGCATCAGCTCCACCAACACCAATAGCAATCATCCCTAAACCACCAGCGTTTACTGTGTGAGAGTCAGTACCGATCATCATTCCTCCAGGGAATGCATAATTTTCTAAAACTACTTGGTGAATAATACCTGCACCTGGTTTCCAAAAACCAATACCGTATTTATTGGATACAGAACCTAAGAAATCAAATACTTCTTTACTTTCTGCATTACCAAAAGGTAAATCTACTTTAGCGCCAGATTTAGCCGTAATTAAGTGATCACAGTGAACGGTAGAAGGAACAGCTACTTTAGGGCGACCAGCTTGCATGAATTGCAATAATGCCATTTGAGCCGTTGCATCTTGCATCGCTACTCTATCCGGATTAAAATCCACATAAGACGACCCGCGAGGATAATCTGTTAAGGGAGTATGGGCATCTAAATGCGAATACAAAATCTTTTCTGCCAATGTTAATGGACGGCCTAAGGCTTTACGAGCCGCTTCAATACGAGTAGGCATGTTAGCGTAAACCTTCTTAATCATTTCAATGTCGAATGCCATAATGTTTAATTGTTAAGTTGATGAGTTATTATATAAAAATTTAATGAGTTATATTTTGCGATACGAATTTATGAAATTATTGTGATTTTAAAAGAAATTGCAAGGCTTATTTTTGAATAAATTATACTACTTTTAAACCTCAATGCATAGGATAGATGTCGAAACCCTTTAACATACAAGAAATTACGGATGGTATTTTAGCATCCAATATTGCTTATGTGAGTAAGGCTATCACCCTTGTAGAATCTACCAAACCAGAACATCAGGATTTGGCACAGGAAATTATCAATGCTATTATTACTAAAAGCGGTCATTCGTTTAGGCTTGGTATTACAGGTGTTCCTGGCGTTGGTAAAAGTACATTTATCGAAAGTTTTGGTTTGGAAGTGATTAACCGTGGACATAAATTGGCAGTTTTAGCTATTGATCCCAGCAGCCAACTCAGTAAGGGCAGTATTTTAGGAGATAAAACACGGATGGAACAATTATCGATTCATCCGAAGGCCTTTATTCGTCCATCACCTAGTTCGGGAAGTTTGGGTGGGGTTGCTAGAAAAACAAAGGAAAGCATTATTATTTGTGAAGCGGCTGGCTATGATTATATCATCGTAGAAACTGTTGGTGTAGGGCAAAGTGAAACAGCAGTTCATCAATTAACGGATTTCTTTTTATTATTAATGTTGGCTGGCGCTGGCGATGAACTACAAGGCATTAAGCGTGGCATTATGGAAATGGCCGATGGGATGGTGATTACAAAAGCAGATGGTTCTAATTTGGATAAGGCAAAGATAGCTCGTGGCGAATATGCACGTGCCTTACATTTATTTCCGCCAACCGAAAGTGAATGGATTCCAAAAGTATTAACCTGCTCAAGTACTGAAAATACAGGGATTAAGGACGTGTATGATATGATTGATGAATACAAACGACATACAACAATCAATCATTTTTTTGAAACCAAACGCATACAACAAACTAAACAGTGGTTACACCAAACCATTAACGACGCGCTAATAGAGCGCTTTTACGCGAAGGCAAGTGTTAAAGAAGAATTTAAAAAAATAGAGCAGCAATTGCAACATGAAAATATTAACCCTTATCAAGCGGCGATGGATTTGCTTAGAAAATTAGAATAAAACGAAATAGATAAAATTTTTAGTTACAGATTGCTTATACGTTTCCCCCTAAAGAGGGGGTGTCTGAAAGGCGGGGGAGGAAAATAAAGATGACATCAAACAACCATAATTATTACAATAAAATTCTTAGACCTTATGCTAGTGAAAACAGAAAGCAAATGACTAAGGCAGAGGCTTGTTTATGGAAATACGCATTGAGAGCCAAACAAATGGGTTATACCTTTAATAGTCAACGTCCTGTTTTGAATTATATCGCTGATTTTATGTGTAAAGAATTAAAACTAATTATTGAGGTTGATGGTGGTATTCATTCAATGGAGGAAGTAGCTAAAAATGATATTATCAGACAACAACATTTAGAATTAGTAGGATTTAAAGTAATCCGTTTTAAAAATGAAGAAGTATTAAAAGAGATTAATAAAGTGAGAGAACATATTTTATCAACAATACATTCATTAAAAGAAAAAGAGTAAAAACCTCCCTCTACCCCCCCTCCAAGAGGGGGATAAGCTGTGTATGCAAAACAAAAAAGTCATAGTTTCTGTTATTAACGATTTGGTAACCGATCAGCGCGTAGCCCGTTCCTGCTCGGTGTTTAAAGAATTAGGTTATGATGTGCTATTGATTGGCAGGCAACAACGACAGTCGCAACCGCTTCCCAAACGCAATTATGATTGCATACGCATGAAACTTTTGTTTGAACAAGGTCCGCAATTCTACCTGTTCTTTAACTTACGTTTATTTTTTGTGTTGTTGTTTCACAAAGCGGATGTACTATTAGCAAATGATTTAGATACGTTGTTGCCTAATTATTTAATATCGAAATTAAAAGGTATACCGTTAATATATGATAGCCACGAATTGTTTTGCGAAGTTCCCGAATTGCAAGCTAATCAAGCAAAAAAACGTATTTGGGAAAAATTAGAAAAACGAATTGTTCCATATTTAAACTATTGTTTAACAGTTAATCAAAGCATCGCCAATTGGTTTACAAAAAAATATCAGGTGCCGTTTTCGGTGGTGAGAAATATTCCTAGTTATTCTAAAATAGAAAATTTAAAAACACGTTCCGAATTACAATTGCCATTGGATAAAAAGATTGTGATCTTGCAAGGCGCAGGAATAAACGTGGACAGAGGAAGTGAAGAATTAGTAGAAGCTTTTCAATACCTTGATAATTCCTATCTACTGTTGATTATTGGGTGCGGTGATGTTATTACTGCGTTGAAAGAAAAAGTAATTACTCTTCAAAGTCAAACGAATGTTTTATTTATTGATAAAATGCCTGCTTCCGAATTGCGCCATTACACAGCTAATGCAAACATTGGTGTTACTATTGATAAAGACACAAATTTAAATTATCATTTTTCTTTACCTAATAAAGTGTTTGATTATATGCATGCAGGTATTCCTATATTGGCATCTAAGCTACCTGAAATTGAGCAGCTCATTAATACCTATCATATTGGCACATTTATTGAAAGCCATCAACCGCAGCACATTGCCGAACAACTTCGTGAATTTTTAACAAGCGCGGATTATGAAGTTTGTAAACGTAATACACAATTAGCTGCTGCCGAAAATAATTGGGAAACCGAAAAACAACAGTTAATTAACTTAATACATGCAACCAATAAATTATAAACTCTTTATTTTTTTGTGTTTCATTTCTGCACGTTCCTTTTCTCAGCCAACATTTGCAAGTATCGACAGCCTTCTTAGTAAAACGTATTCAGCAGTTAATTTAAAAGATTCGGCTATGTATGTTTCCTTATTAAATATGCCACAGCTTTATGCAGATAAAAAATGTAAATCAAAAATCGATTCTTTAATTGTTTTGAAAACATTTACCACTTCATTTAAAAATGTCATCAATGAGTTAGAGGAAGTATCAGGAACATCTGATTTTACAGTAGTATTAGAAAGTTTCGAATACATGCATCCAATAAAAAAAGATGTTCGTCAACGAGAAAAAATTTACGTTAACGTGAAATTATTGGTTAATAATAAATTCACTCTAAAAAAGCTATTTGTTGTTAATGCATTTCAAAATACGTACACTATTGAAACACCTCTGTTTATTGGAATTAATATCGAGTAAGCTAAATAATTTCGTTCGCCTATTTGTTGACGCCACATCGCATAGTACAAGCTTTTTTCATTCAGTAGATCCTGATGTTTAGCTTTCTGGATAGGATTACTAACAGAATAGCTAAAAAAGATTAATTAACTGACTTTTTTTTAAATAAATCAATACTTTTAACCTCACATGTTAAATTGGTTAAATAGATATTTTGTGAGGTATAATTTTTTTATCTCTATTTGTTCCCTTGCTTTACTTGCTTATTTTTCGGTATTAACTCATCATCGTGTTTCGCCACTTAATTATATTTTTAGTTTTTTTGGGACACTTTGCGTATACAATCTCTTTCGCTTATTTCCTTCGTTAAACGACGTAAAGCAACGATTATCTACTATCGCAGTTGAACTAATTTTGTATAGTTCTATACTTTGTGTTATTGCCTTTTATCTCATTGATGATAACATTAAATATTATTACCTCATACCCATTATTATTTCTTTAGCTTATAAATTTCCAATTTTCCTGAAAAAAGAATTAAGAAATCTTGCTTTTTTTAAAGTGTTTATTATTGCTTTTGTATGGATATCGATCGCTGCTATTCCTCTGTTTTCAGATCAATTGGATGCTATTACTAAAAACACGCTGTCATTATTAGTTGTTGCTCAATTCTTTTTCTTTATCGCTATATCCATTCCATTTGATGTATTTGATATGAAGAAAGATGAAATGAAAACAATTGCCACACGTTTTGGAGCAACAAAAGCCATTTATTTTTCATTAGCCTGTGCTTGTGTTTATGCAATAATTCATGTATTAACAGATAACACTATCAAAGAAAAAATAGCTCATTGTATAGTCTTTCTAATAACAATAAGTATTATTAGTCAGTATAAAAAATTAAAAACAAAAACGCTTCAATATTATTTTTTAGATGGATTAATCATTTTTCAAACGTTGGTAATTTATCTATTACATTAATCTTTGTTAATAAAAGTATGATGACAAAAAGAACAACAGAATTTGCTAAGCTAATTTTAATAACCTGTTTTATTGCCCTATTAAGTGCATTTTTAGGGGATGCATTAAAACTATTAACAGAAAAATACGAATCTGTTTTTTATACTTTAACACAAAAAAATAACATCTATGTTTTTATATTTCCAGTTGTTGGTTTATCTTTAATTTATGCATTACGTTATTATCTGTTTAGTAAAAAAGAAAACAAAGGCATCAAAGAAATATATGATAGTTTAAAAACGCGCCACAACGAATTACCTATTTATAAAATTCCATCTCATTTTATCAATGGCTTGTTAACGGTTGCTTTTGGTGGCTCAACAGGTATCGAAGTTTCTTCTGTTGTTGCCTCGGCAAGTTTTGGTTCCGTAATTCAGAAGAAGGCTAAGATTCATCAATTGTATCGAAAAGAATTAATTTGCGTAGGCGTTGCTGCTGCTGTAACAGCTTTGTTTAATAGCCCTATCGCAGGCGCCTTATTTGCTTTAGAAGTTATTTTAAAAAGAACAACAAGAAAAGCAGTCATTACAATTACTGTTTCTGTTTTGATTGCTTGGTTATTTAATTACCTTTTAAATTTAGAACCTTTATTTCATATTCATATTTCTCATTGGAATCATTATGCTTTTCCTTACTTTATTTTACTAGGTGTTTTGGCGGGTTTACATTCCGTTTACCTCACAAAATGCGTTTTGTTTTTCAAAGCTAAGTTTTCTAAAATCACTAAAAACTATATGAAAATTATAATTGGCTCAAGCATATTAAGTATTTCACTTTTTATATTTCCTCAATTATATGGTGATGGTTATCATGCAATGAAAGAATTATTTTTAGCCTCTGATACACTCAAATTTTCGAATCTTTTTAGTTTATTACTGATAAGTATTCTTATTTTAAAACCAGTTGTAACCTCTGCAACACTAGCGTCTGGTGGTGATGGTGGTGTTTTTGCACCCAGTTTATTTATAGGTGCGTTTCTTGGATTATTGGTTGCTTCTGTTTTAAATCATTTTTTTGATGCACAAGTTATTCCGCTTAATTTTATGGTGATAGGTATGGGAGCTGTATTAAGCGCGAGCTTACACGCGCCGTTTACAGCTTTATTTTTAATTTGTGGTTTGATTAATGATTATACGTTATTCATTCCAATCCTAACAGCTTGCCTCATTTCTAAGTTAACAGCTAAAATGATTATACCTTATACCGTTTATAGTTATTCGGCACCTACAGCTCATTAATTTTTAACTACTGCAATTGATATGCCTATAGAAAAGATTAAAAAAAATTACAGAAAAATAAAATATGTTTTTTATAAGGAAACAATTATTGATACCAAAGAACATTTCTTTACGTTTTTAGGAGCATTTTTCGGTATTGGTATCATTGGCTTTATAAGCAGTAGCTATTTTGTATTGAATGATACGTTGTTTTTAATTGGTTCTTTTGGCGCATCTTC
>JANYGR010000180.1 GCA_025359355.1 Bacteroidota bacterium
TCTTTCAATACGTTGAAAAAAACCACCGCGAACTTCTTCCGAACAACGGTGTTCAATCATCGTTGGAAACATTTTTTCTAAGCGCTCTCTGAAACCAGGGATTTTATTTGTTGGAGCTTGCTCCATTTCTTCTAAATCTAACCGCATTTGGATTAATTTTTTGCGATTGACACTCCAAATGTTTGGACCGCGAAGGGCTTGAATACTGAGAATTTTCATAGGACTAGTTGTTTAGAACGTTATTTTAGTGATAAATACTGTTTTTATAAATGTAGAGTATTTAATACATAAAAGAAATATTTTCGTCGATTATTTCATTTTTCTAATATGAGCGATTTTTTAGGAATATCATTATAAATGAGTAAGAGGTCTAAATTAATGATTGAAAAAAGATATTATTTTAATTAGAACCTATACCTTTAGAATAGTTATAAGTCCACGAGTTCGAAAATTGTTTTATTAAATAACCTTAATTTATGTATAAATTTCTTCCTAAAATTCAGATATATAATTTTCAATGGATATGTCTGCTTATTGTTATTGTTTTTTCAAGTCATAGTGTAAAAGCTCAAATGGTAGGATCGGATGCGTATATTAAGGCGACAAGCGTAGAAGTTGGAATAGCAGGCGCTGGAGGATATGAAGGTGTTGACATGACAGTTTCTGCTCCATTAGCTGGAATGCACCAACGTACTGGGACAAATTATTTTGGCTTCGTGGCTAATCCATTAATTAATGGATGGGCATCTTTTGACGGAGATTTTTTTACACCTGGTACACCTGAAAATGGTTGGGGTATTCAGATAGGAAATGTATCAGGCGCTGGAGGTTATAGCAATAATTGTAATGACCCTATAAATTTTGGTGCACCACAACTTGACATACCTGGTTCTATAACGAGTTGGTCTCATAATTTAAGCTGCTACTCAAGCGATTGGCAAGGGAATTTAATAGCTCCTGCTCAAGGAACAAATGCTGCAGTTAATTTACATTTCAAAATCAATTACTTCTTACAACAAAACGACTTATATTATACAACTACTATTTCAATTACTAATAATGCGCCAACAGCAATTCCTGATTTTTATTATTACCGTTCTTTAGATCCTGATAATGATCAAACTCTTAATGGAAACTATGCAACCTCTAATACAATTGAAGATCAGCCAGGAAGTGGTGGTTGTGGAAATATTGCCTGTGTTAGCGCTCAACAAACCACTCCTAATAATTCTTATTTAGGTTTAGCGGCAGTTGGAGCTAATTTCCGTGTGACAACAGGGGGTTTTGCAAATAGAGACGGAACGAACATTTGGAATGCCCTTGGTGGTTTGACAGGAACGGTTGGCTATAATAATGGGAGCATAGATGAAGCTATTTCATTAGCTTATCGTATCCAAAATTTTGCAGCGGGTTCTACACAAACCTTTAAGTTTGTTACTATCTTAAAGGCATCTGATAAAGCTGTTGCTATTAATAACTTATTATATTTATCTTATCCTAATTCAGCCAATTTACCTCCATCCGTTTGTACACCCGGTGTAGATACCGTTTCGGCTTGTGGAGGTTCAGTGCCTATTCAAATTTCTGGACCAAATATAGCTGATTTTACATGGGCATGGACGCCATCTACTGGATTATCAACTACAACAGGCCCTAATACTGTCGCTTCTCCAATAGGTATCCAAACATATACTTTATTAGGAACACCTACAACAACCTGTGTAGTTCCTGTGTCATATATATTTGTAGTGAAACCAATAACAGGTGTAACATTTACTACAACTGCTACTTCAAACTCTCCTTTATGCGCGGGCTCAACACTAAGTTTATCTTCCACGGGAGGTGTTTCATATTCGTGGGCGGGGCCTAATGGTTTTACCTCATCCACTCAATCCCCTACAATTCCAAATTTGCCTCCTTCTGGTATTGGAAATTATACCGTTACTGTAACTAATGCCGCTGGTTGTTCTGTCACCAATAGCGTTACGGTGACATCAAGTTCAACACCTACAGTCGTCTTAGGATCTAATGCTCCATTATGTGCAGGATCTACTCTGAGTTTAACTGCTACAGGCGGAAGTAATTATACGTGGAGTGGTCCAAATGCATTTACATCCACTTCTCAAAATCCTACTATAGCCAATACAACTACACTAAATAGTGGTATTTATACAACCACAGTTACGGCGGCAGGTTCTACCTGCGCTAGTATCAATACTATAAGTATAGTTGTAAATACTTCTCCAACAGGAACTGTGAGTGCAAATACACCGCTATGTTCTGGTAAAACACTCAGTTTAACTACCACAACGGGAACCGGATTCACTTATGCTTGGACTGGTCCTAATGCATTCACATCATCCATTCAAAATCCAACCATTGCAAATATTCAAATGGTGGATGCTGGAGTGTATACTGTAGTTACAACAGCTTCAACTTCATGCACTCAAACAAACACTATTACAATAGTTATTAGTGCAACACCTACAATTACTATAGGTTCTAACTCTCCTATTTGTGCAGGAACAACATTAAGTTTGACATCAACAGGCGGAGGGACTTATCTGTGGAGTGGACCAAATGCATTTACATCTAGTATGCAAAATCCGACGGTATTAAACACTTCTCTTTCAAATTCAGGAGTATATAATTTAACGGTTACAACATTAGGCTCTTCTTGTACTAATACCGCCAATGTAAGCGTTTCGGTACTACCAACCACAACTATAGCGATTAATCCTTACCCAACTATTTGTAATAATGGAACCATAAATTTAGTTGCGCCAAATGGTGGAAACACTTATACTTGGGACGGCCCTAATGCTTTCTCTTCCTCTGTTCAAAATCCAACCTTAACTAACGTAGGAGTTATTAATCAAGGTGTATATTCATTATCTGTTACTACTGGCGGGTGTTTAAATACAGGTACTGTATCTATCAGTATTTATAATCCATTAGGATTTTCAGTATTCCCGGTTAATGCCACTGTGTGTGTTGGTAAAACAGGAACATTATCAGCTACAAGTACTGGTGGAAGTGGCGCTTATAATTATAGCTGGTCTCCATCACAGGGATTAGCTTCGTCCATCTCTTCAACTACAAGCTTTACAGGAATAGCAACTACTAATTATACATTAACAGTGGTAGATGCTAACTGTGCGATTACAACGCCAATTACAGCAACTGTAAATGTTAATGTAAATCCAAGTCCTGTAATTACATTTACAACAAGTAAAGCAAGAGGATGTGAGCCTTTTTGCACGGATTTAATGAGTACAAGTGTTCCTGCTTCTGCTAATTGTGTTTGGGCATTTAGTAATAATACAGGGCTTGCAGCATGTAGTACACCTTCATTTTGTTTCGGTACTCATGGTATTTATAGTGCTTCATTAACTGTAACTGATATTAATGGTTGTGTTGATTCTGTTAGTCAAAATGCATTTATTTTAGTGGACCCTAAGCCTAATCCTAATTTTGATTGGAGTCCCAATAATCCGAATATACTTATTAATGAAGTATCATTTACTGATCAATCAACAATTGGTTTACCAATGACAGCATGGCAATGGAACTTTGGCGATAATTATATTCTATTTCAAAACGATACGTCACATAAGCAAAATCCAGTTCATTTATATAATAACGTAGATAATTATCCCGTTAAATTAATTGTAACGAACAGTTTTGGTTGCACAGATTCTATAATTAAATTGCTTCCGATCGAGGATGATTATGTCATCTATATTCCTAATTCATTTTCACCTATTAATCAGGATGGAAAAAATGATATGTTTAGCGTACAAGGGATGGGCTTCACCAATGAAGGCTTCGAAATGGCGATTTTTGATAGATGGGGGACCTTAGTTTTTAAATCCAACGATGTGAATAAAGGTTGGGATGGATCAATAAAAGGAACCATTGCTAAACAAGATGTGTATGTTTATAAAATAAAAGTAAAGGATTATAAAAATAGAGCGAAAGAGTATGTTGGTCATGTTACTACCCTATAATACTTTGTAAGAGTTAGCATCGTATTTTTTTAAATACTAATTTAGTAAAAGGCTATTGAAAAAAATCAATAGCCTTTTTGTTTTTGAAAAGTAGTTCAAAATACTCATCTTTATAGCAAGCTAACTATCTTATTGATAATTGTTCTTTATTAAATGACATAACCTAAAGCGATTGACAAATATCCTTCTCATATCAGATACACATAGTTATTTAGACCCTAAATTAATCAAACATATTGAAGAGGCAGATGAAGTTTGGCATGCTGGAGACATTGGTAGTATTGATATTACAGAGGCAATCAAAAAAATAAAACCTCTTAAAGCCGTGCATGGTAATATTGATGATCAAGATATCAGAAATGAATTTCCTAAGAATTTAATTTTCATGTGTGAGGCAGTGAAAATTTTTATCACCCATATTTGCGGACAACCGACTAATTACACGAAAGAAGTAAAAGATATTATACATGCAGAAAAACCACAAGTGTTTATTTGCGGACATTCGCATATTTTAAAAGTAGTGTATCAAAAACAATATGAGGCATTGCATTTAAACCCTGGTGCTTGCGGATCTCATGGCTTTCATCAAATTAAAACAGCTTTACGTTTTGTAATTGATAAAGATCAAATAAAAGATTTGGCCATTATTGAATTAGGCCCAAGATAAATTTGTCGTTCCATAAAAAAGTCGAGAGCATATTAAAATGTCTCGACTTCTGATTAATTGAAAATTTATAGTTTAATGAGTATGGAATTATTGAGCATTCCATCCGCCATCAATTGGAAGCGCAGTGCCTGTTAATGTTGTGGCGCTCTCTGATGCTAAGAACACAGCCATTTGTCCTAATAATTCAACGGGTACAAATTCTTTCACCGCTTGTTTTAAGAGCATTACTTTGTTAACTACATCAGCTTCGCTCATGTTATGAACCTTTGCTTGATCTGCAATTTGTTTATCAACCAAAGGTGTTTTTACATAACCCGGACAAATAGCATTAGCCGTAATATTAAAAGGAGCACCTTCTAAGGCAATAGTTTTAGTAAAACCTACAATACCATGTTTACTGGCAACATAAGCACTTTTAAACTCAGACGCTACTAAACCATGAGCAGATGCAATATTAATAATGCGCCCAAAATTGCGTTCTTTCATGCCTTTCCAAACGGCCTTGGTTAAATAAAAAGCAGAGGTTAAATTAATACCTATGATAGCTGCCCATTTTTCATCAGGGAAATCTTCGATGGGCGATACGTGCTGTATACCAGCATTATTAACCAATACATCAATTTTTCCAAATTTGGTAACAGCATCTGCTACCATTTTACGAAGCTCTTCAGGGTTAAGCATATTAGCATTACTGTACATAACTTCAATGCCAAAATCTTTTGCTACTCCATCGGCTATTTCTTGTCCGTTGGGTTCAAGTCCGTTAAATACAATATTATATTGTTTTGTTTTTGCAAATTCGTGAGCAATGCCTAAGCCTATGCCACTGGTACTTCCAGTAATTAAGATTGTTTTCATGTGTATATTATATATGCCCGCAGATTTTCGCGAATTTTTTATCTGTGTAATCTGCGAGATCAGCGGGAATTATTTTTTAAAAATTCGGTTTCAATAAATATTTGCTATAGAAATCAACGATGTGTTTTACGGCTTCATCAGCAGTGTCAACTATTTTAAATAAATCTAAATCAGCTTCGTTAATATTGTGCTCTTCATGAAGCATCGTTTTTTTGATCCAATCAATTAATCCTGTCCAATAATCTATACCAACTAACACCACTGGGAATTCAGCAATTTTATGCGTTTGCACTAGAGTTAATGATTCAAATAATTCATCAATAGTACCAAAACCACCAGGCATCCCAATAAAACCTTGAGAATATTTTAAAAAAACGGTTTTACGAACAAAGAAATAGTTAAAGTCAATGCTTTTATCTCTGTCAATATAATCGTTTGGTTTTTGTTCAAATGGTAAATTAATATTTAGTCCCACTGAATTACCCTTGCCTCGTTTAGCCCCTTTATTAGCGGCTTCCATAATGCCTGGTCC
>JANYGR010000238.1 GCA_025359355.1 Bacteroidota bacterium
TTTTCGGCAACCATGGCTCCAAAAATTAGAGTGTTAGCCGCTCAGTTATTAAAAGAACACGAATCCATCAATATTGCCATTTCCAAGCCAGCAGCGGGTATTGTGCAACAAGCATACGTGGTATATGATAATCAAAAAGAAAAAATATTACACGAAATTTTAAAAAACGAAGATTATAAATCAATCATTATTTTTTCATCAACGAAAGAAAAAGTAAAAGAATTAGCACAAAGTTTTAAATCGTTAAATTATTCATCTAAAGGTTTTTCGTCCGATTTAGACCAATCAGAGCGCGAAGAAATTATGCGTGATTTTAAAAACAGACGTTTACGTATTTTAATTGGCACTGATATTTTGTCGCGTGGTATTGATGTTGACGGCATTAGTTTGGTTGTTAATTTTGATGCTCCACCTGATCCGGAAGATTATATACATCGCATAGGCCGTACGGCGCGTGCCGAAAAAGCAGGTGTAGCCATTACATTTATTAATGAAAAAGATCAACCACGATTTGCACAAATAGAAGCATTAATGGGAATGGATGTTACCAAAATGGAAATTCCAGCAGCTTATGGCAAAGGCCCAGAATATAATCCAGATGCCAACAAGAAAAAATTTGATAAGCCTAAATCTTTTAATAATAAAAGTGGTGGAAATAAATCGGGAGGAAAAAAACCATTTAGACCCAAACCAAAAACTAGTTAATTATTTTGGGCTTTGCTTCGGCCGTTTTGAATCACGCCATTTCGTGACTACCGAAATGTTTAAATAAAGATACAATGTTGTTATGCAATTGTAAAGAAAAAATAATTGTCCTCGCGCAGCGACCGCTTTTGCAAAAGCTTTGTTGTCCGCCCGCATTACTGGAGGTGCTGTTAGCGGTTGTTTTTTCTTTTGTCAATATTGTTTTTATAGCATTTTTATACTCATTGTCATATTTATCAGTTTCATTTTCATATATAACTATATTGAAGTCCTTGATGCTGTCACCTTTTATTTTATAAAAACTTTTCCAATTTTGTCCAGACATTACATAGTTGTCAATAAGATTATATTCAGCTAAATAATTTGGATTTTTTATTTCTTCAAAATGTTTAATTTTCACAAAAGAATCCGTTTCTAGTTTTACTATATAAAGATAATAAGTCAAATTGCTTCTTACGTCTGAAATATTTTGAATTAAAATATCTTTTATTTTGTCGTTATTATAGTCAACAAATTTAATTTCTTTAGTTTTACTTTCGATTGTGTCAAGATAAATTGGAATTTCTTGTCCGCGAATAATTTTTTGAACTACAAAAATGTAATTGTAGTTTTCTGTATTGTTGGATTCGTTGTCAATTGGAAATAACTTAATTTTGTAGTTTTTATTGATATAAATAGAATCACAATTTACTTCAATGTAATTTGTTTCTTGCTTTAACGTCTCTATACTTTTTTTATTTGTTGTTGTGTCAGTAATCTCAACTAATTTAGTTGTCTTGATGTCGTTACTACAATTGAAAAAAAACGCAGAAAAGAAGAAAATATATATTAGAATTCTTGTCATAATTGCTTTGTGTAAAATAACCGCTAACGTTTTTCAGCTACCAGAAATGCGGTTCAAGGCATCTGTCAACCGAATACTACTAACAAAGATACTGTGTTCATAGACTTTTGCAAAGCGAAAATAATTGTCTTTCTGGAGCGAATGCTTTTGAAAATACTTTGATTTCAGACACATAAGTGGTGCAAACCGCATGTTTGGTAATGCTTTACTTTCTCAAAGTCCAATATGGGTCGATGTTTTCGCCTGTTGAGTTTGCAAGGTCTTTTGCAAATTCTTGATAACTATCTCCTTTGTAATTATTGAGTGCTGTTTGATAAAAACTTTTGTCTAATGCAAAATTGTATGAGATTATTAATACTTTTTCTAAATAGTCGGATTCGGTCGACCATTTTAAAACAAGAAAATTTTTTATTTTTTCCTTGAATGCACTTTTTGGTTCCTTATAATTATGCCACTGCTTATCTCCTAGTTCAGTAAGTTTTTCAAGGGTCTCCATTAAGGACTCTTTAATAGAATTTTTTAATACATAATCGAAGAACTCTTCGATTATTTCTTCGCTCGGGTATTCGCAATACTCATTAATATCTTCAAACTTCTGAATCATTATCGTCTATGTATAAAATTGCATCTAGCGGTTTTCAGTTAGAACTTGTGCGGTTTTGGAACACTCGTCTGCCGAAATATTTACATAAAGATACAATGTTGCTATGCAATTGCAAAGAAAAATTAAATCATGCTTTGGCGTGACTATCGCTTTTCCAATTGCTGTGATTTCTTCTAGGCTGGGGTAAACCGTGTATTAGGTGCTGGGTTATATATTTTTACTATTTAGTCTTTCTAAAACAATTTCGTATTCGTCTGCTGGCACTTGAAAACCAATGTCGTGAGCTTTTTTAATATCAATACATCCATTTATTTCGTCATTTAAGAATGTTTTGCTACAACCTCTATAGTAATAAAGTTCAGGTCTAATAAATCTGAGAGATTCACTTGTATCAAAGTCACATTTAGCTTCATTATATTTTTTTAAATAAAATTCCGATATACCTCTATACAAATACATACTTCCATCATTCTTTCTATTAAGCGTAATATTTTTTAAATCTTCGTATGCACCTTCCATGTCTTGTAATCCTACTTTACACATTCCTCTAAATAAAATGTGGTCTTTGTTATTTGGTTGAATTCTAATAGCATTTTTAATGTCATTTAACGCCTTATCAAACATACCTAATTGATTATGAGTAACACAAGCTATTACAAATATTTCAACATCATTTGTGTCTGTAACACATGCTTTTTCTATGTAAAACAAAGCGCTATCAGTTGCAGCTTTTGAATCCTTATTGTTTTTCATTAGTTCTCCTATATAGTATTGCCATATCATACTTTTTGAATTATAAATTTTAGCTTTATTTTCCACCCATTTAAGTGATTTATTTAATAGAATGAAAGCTGTATTGTAATTACCCAAAAAACCTAATTTGTTAGCATATTTGGATATATATTTTACATTTAAAGTGTCAATTTTATATTGAGCCTCTAAATAATATAGCTCATTTACTTTTTTATTTGCCTTTAATGAATCAAACATAACAATGTAAATACTATCACGCATTTTTTGTTTTACAGTTTCTGGTAGATTTTGTGTATTTGGTTTTTCGCCTTCTGTACAAGAATTTAAAATTATTAGTAATATGAATGTCTTTATTATAGATTGAATTTTCATGTCTATGTATTTATTTCTAATAACATTGTACCTAACTACCATATAGGACTAATTTTATCATCCTTATTTGGTTGCTTTAGCAATATAAGGATGATTTTTATAGTCATATTGGTTCTATCAAATCTAATTTTTTACTTTTTCGGATAAACCTAATTAAACGCTAAGGTTGTTTTACCAACACATACAAGGTATCTGCATTTAACCCCGTAAATATACCATATCCATTGGTTATACTTGTAGATGGGTTAGTTAAGTTTTGAGAACTCGTATTAGTTTGATCATATAACGTCGCATAATCAGGTAACACATGATATAAAATAATACGATGTCTGCCATAATACTGGAATTCATTTGATCTGATGTCTTGCGTATTAAGTGTTACAGGTTGCTTTCTAAATCTATTTGCAGGTGGCGTAAAATTTTTGAATGAACGAATAGGAATTAGCGTTCCTGTTTCGATATTTTCTACATAAATTAAATAATAAGATGCATCGGGATTAGCCCAAGTAAAAGTGATAGGATCTGGCGGAGTTCCTGTAAATTTCGGAGTGGTGCTATCTTGCTTAGTAATAGCAATTGTTGTGGTTGTTTGCGTTACACTTAGTGGCTTAGTTGGAATGTATGTATAAGCTGCAACTTGTTTTTTATTAAACGTAAAAGATAAATCGTAATGAGTTCCTGCTGCTATAGCTGACAAACTATCAATATACTGCCCATTTCCCAATGGAGTAAGCACATGCGTTAGGTTATTATATGCTACTGTTATTTGCAAATTATTAATATCGTCGGCCGAATATTGAACGCTAGATGAAAAAGGAATTTGCCTTGTTATATTAACTCTCAAATAATTACCAGGCTCTATATATGCTTCTATTACTGGAGAATCCGTGAACTCTACTGTTTCTTTTTTACAACTCATTAAGGTTACAAAAAACAAAACGATGATGATGAATGATTGAATTTTTAAACGCATCTTATCTTAATTTTAGTGATAGGGTTAAATTTGGTGTTATGCCTAAGTAGTTAACATTGGTTTCGAGTATGGACCCACTTTGAATAGTGTATGTTTTGTACCATACATTTGTGCGGTTATATAAATTAAATATGGAGAAACCAATGTATCCAATTTCTCTTCTTTTTTTATCACCTTTTTCGCCACGTAATAATTTATAGTTAACTGATATATCGCAACGATGATACTCTGGTAAACGTAATCCATTTTTTGTTGTTACTGTAAAATAATCTTTTGTTGATCCGTCTAACAACGCAATGCTGTAAGCACCTGATGGCGCTGTATAAGGCCTGCCTGTTGCATAAATCCATGTAGCCGAAAAATCAAAACGTTTGTATTTGTATAAGAGTACAATTTTAAACTCATGCGTTACATCTTGATTAGCGGGATAGTAACCATCAGAATATACATCAAAATGATTGCGCGCTTGACCCAATGTGTAACTTACCCAACCATTCAAATTACCCGATTTTTTTTGCGCCAAAAATTCTATCCCTTTAGAGAAACCATAACCATGATAAAAATTTTCATTGTATGTAATACCCGATGGACGTGGATTAAAACGTAAGGAGTACTCTGTTAAATCGCTTAGCTGTTTATAATAACCTTCGGCACTAAATAAATAATTATTTGTTTCGTAAGATAAACCAGCAATGTAATGTATAGAAGAACTTACAGGTACAGAAGCTCCGTCGGATAATAACCAAAAATCTTTACTGCCAGTTAATATATCTTCGCGTGTTACTCTGTTTGCAAATTGATAATACTTTCCCGTAGCGCCCTTTAGCGTTAAGCGTTTGGTAACAGAAATTGATACAGAAGCTCTAGGCTCGTAATAATATTGCTTAGTTGTTTCAAAATAACTCGCTCTGATGCCAGGCAAAAATTGCACCTTATCACCAAATAATTTTGTTTTACTTTGAATGTATCCACCTACCAAATATGCTTTATTTGTTCTATCTAAAATAGTTGATGTGTCATTTTGAGCATAAGTATATTTAATGTCGTAGTAAGTACCGAAGCCTCCAAATTGCAATTGACTGAATTTAAAAATATCCCATTGATAATCTGATTTAATACTATAATCTTTTAAATTATTATTTTCTAACACGCCACTTTTTGTTGTAGTTGTTTCGCCTAATGTATTGGTTAATGTGCGTTGCTGAGATCGATCTCTATCGCTATAATAATTAGAATAACTTAATATTGTATTGCCATAAAATTTATCGCTCCACTTTCTCGACCATTTTAAACTACTACCAACATTTCCATATTTTGTAAGATCGGTAGAACTAAAACTAAATGTTGATGTTGACGAACCAAATGATGTTGGGCTCGAAGATGAGCTATTATCAAGCTTATCGGTGCCATTAAATATACTTAACGAAATAATATCTCTGCTATTTGGGCGATACGTAAATTTCCCATTTAAATCATAAAAATAAGAGGATACCGTTGTATTCTGAGAACTTCGTCTGCCTCCTCCTCCTCCCTGACCAGAAGAAGTTGAGTTGCTATTTTTATTAAAGGTTTTAAAAATTTCATCATAAATAGGTCCTTTGTATGAACGACGAAAAGCCACTACTGACGAAAATTTATTTCCAATAGGAATTTCTGCAAACACATTCATACTTAATAAACTCACATCAGCTCCTGCATTTATTTTCTTTTGATTTCCATCTTTACTTGTGATTTCAGTAACGCTGGATAATCGTCCTCCAAACTTAGATTCAAATCCGCCTTTATATAATTGAACATCTTTTAGTGCATTAGAATTAAATGCACTAAAAAAACCATATAAGTGATCTACTTGATAAACTGTGAATCCATCATATAATACAAGGTTTTGATCGGGTGTGCCACCTCTTACATATAATCCTGAAGAAGATTCGTTAGACGCACTTACACCTGGCATTAATTGAAAAGAGCGCATCACATCTCTCTCTCCTAAATTTGGTAATTGCTCTAATTTTTTTGGTGTCATTTTTATAGTACTAACATCTGTTTTATTAACAAGCACTACATCTTCTCTGATACCAACAACATTAACGGCTTTGAAACTTTGAGCGGAAGGATTTAATTCTATTAAAAAGTTTTTCTTTGGAGTTTGTGGTGTTAAAAAAATCTCGGTTTTTTCATAACCAACATATTGCACCGTTAAAACTGATGTATCCGTTGGCACTTTTAATAATGTAAAATATCCATCTGCATTTGATAAAGACCCATTTTTTATTCCTTTAATTTGAATAGTTGAAAATGGTAAGGCTTCGCCTGTTGCTTTATCCTTAACAATACCAGTAAGTGTGTAATTAAAGTTTAGCGCTGGACCAAAATATGTTTTCTGAATTTTAAGAGCAACTGGGATGGAGTCATTCGTTTTCTCTTCCTCTGTATAAAAGGTTCCATACTTATCATCTTCTCTTAAAGCCGCATCATCTGCAAATTCTGTTTCTTTAAAATCATCCATAACACCCATGGATGTTAATGCTTTACTAGCTGTATCTATTTTTGCACTATTTATTCGAACTGTTTTAAATATATCATAAAGATGATTTTCTTTAATATCAGACTCCGTTACTGTATGATCATTAATTTGAAAAAACAAATTATTATGTCCATAACTATAATTATAGGTAATTAAAGTAACAAAGGAATTAACGCATTTGAATTTTTCTATAGGATTAATACCATTATTTGGAATATATACTAATTGATAATTATAAAACTGCGGAAGATTTTTAAGTGTATCCTTTTCAAATGTTTCAAAAGCTGTTTCGTTGGGTTTGCCCATTACAAATATAAAGGCACGTTTAGTGGGACTGTAATTATTATTAGGAGAGTAACACACATAACTAAAATAGCATACATTTCCGGGAGAATTAAAACTATATTGTCTCTCCTGTGCTGAAATCGAAGTAACTAAAAGATTAAAACAGAGTATAGATAAAATACACTTTTTTATTTTTAATAATTTTTTTATCCATTTTAGTTCCATGATATGTTTTTATCCAAATTATATTTGGATAAATGTATTATGCCATTTCACATTTATGAATCAAAATCGAAGATACGGTCTATTATGGGGAAGAATGGACAAATAGCAACGTCTAAACATTTTTTAAAACAAAAGTTAACGTTAAAAATTACCCCTAAACAAAAGAGTTACCAGAAATAAAATCGTTGAATTTTGCTTTGTATTGTTCTGCTATGGTAATTCGTGTATCATTAGGAAATAAAACCTGTCCTCGTTCTACAACATCTATTTTATCAAGAGAAATAATAAATGAACGATGTATTCGCATGAATTTTTCTGTTGGAAGTTTTTCCTCTAACGATTTTAAGGTCATGATCGTTAATATTGGCTTTATTGCATCTTTCAACCAAATTTTCACATAATCTTTTAAGCCTTCAAAATACAATACATCATTTAAATTTATTTTAATTTGTTTATACTCTGACTTTACAAATATAAAATTAGAAGCTTCTGTAGCTGGCGTTATTACCTCTAACTTTACCAAATCAAACCATTCTTTTGCTTTGTTTGATGCCTTCAAAAACTCTTCATAATTAAAGGGTTTTAAAAGATAATCTAATGCATTTACTTTATAGCTTTCAAGAGCATATTCACTAAATGCGGTTGTGAAAATAAGTTTAGTATCCTTATTCAATGTTCTTGAAAATTCAAGTCCTGTTAACTCCGGCATTTGAATATCCACAAAAATTAAATCTATTGGCATAGAATTAACAATATCTAATGCTTCGATTGCACTGCTACATCTTGCTTTCAACTCAAGATAAGGCGTTTTAATAACGTATCTTTCTAACAAGTCTAGTGCTAAAGGTTCATCATCTATAATAAGACAAGTTATTTTTATCATGATAATTAATTAATCTCGATACTTAATATGATCCAATAAACACTATCTCGTACTCCAAATTTAAGTTCATATTTATTAGGGTAAAGTAACTCTAACCGTTTTTTTAAATTAGTTAGCCCTATACCAGAACCACTTTTATCTAAACTATTTTTGGGAAAGTTAGTGTTTTCACTTGAAAAAAATAATTGATGATGATCCACAACTATTTTAAATGATATATTAGACTGTTGTGTAGCAGAAATACCATGTTTATAAGCATTTTCAATTATGGGGATAAGTAATAAAGGAGCTATCTTTTGATTACTTGTTGTTTCCGGAAAACTATATGTCGTATTAATTTTATCAGTTTGCCTTAACTCCATTAATTGAATATATTTTTGAAGGAATGATAATTCTTGTGACAATTCAACTTGTTTATGTTCTGTATCATATAATAAATAACGCATTAGTTTACTCAATCCATGCACAGCTTCTTGCGCCTTTGCAGGAGAGACTTCTATTAGAGAATAAATATTGTTTAAAGAATTAAAAAAGAAATGCGGTTGCAGTTGATAGCGTAAATGCAAAAGTTCTGATTCTAAATTTCTATTTTCTATATCTTTTTTTTCTGTTTCTGCGTTTATCCACCTTTCAGTAGCTCTAATAGAAATAGAAAAAATAACAGGGACGCACAGGGAGAAAAACTCTTTTAAAACAAAGAAATTAGGAGAAATGTGTGGCTTCAACTGTAACTGCCCCAATGCATTATAAACAGGTATTCTAGGCAATTCCATTCGTGTAAAGAAATCGCGAAAATGCCAATTAAGCCATAAAAATAAAACGATGATTGAACCATTAATTACAAAAAACAAAACAAACTTTTTTTTAAATAAAAACGTTTGAGTGAACACAAAATAATTTGAGTAAAAAACAATAGCATACTGCATAAATGGAACAACCGTTCGTCTGATTAATTTCCAATGATTAGCCGATTCACTTGGAAACAAAAGATAAGGAAGCATAAAAATAATTAGCCAAACAAAAATATGAATTCCTATTCTAACAAAATTATTTTTAAAATTTAATACCATTGTATAAATATCAACCTTATAAAGGTAAGTAATATAAAACAATGGAAGTTTAACTGATATTCATAGACGAACAACGTTCTTTTCAGCCTAATTGTTCTTATTAATGAATCAATCAAATGTGTGTTATTGAGGCAAGGGGATTTAACTTATTAAATAAAATGGTATGGTTTAATCGCAAAAAAAGGAATGTTTACCTCGTTTATTTTATCTTTAAAATTCTTTACGCTAGTTTTATAATCAAATCTCAAAGCCTCTTAATCCTAAAAAAATATAGCATGAAAAAAGCATTACTAATAGCATCAACAGCGTTACTAACCTCATTTAATGCAGATGCGCAATTAAGTCCACAAATTACTTCATGGATAGTAAATACAAATAGTGCTACCGGTAGCTGTACAGCATGTGCTAGTCAAACATTAACTTCTATTCCAGCTAATATTCAAACGGTGCAATATTCTGCAACACAGGTATATGTTAGCGCCTCTTGTGTTCCCTCATATAATATAGGTCCGTGGGCCTCAAATCCAAATCAACCTTCTAATCAAAATTTTGTAGTTAAATTTACGAGAGCTGCTGTTCAAAATACATCAACACCAGTTTATGCTGCCTTAGGTAATATTGGTTTATGGAGTAATGGCGTAGCTATTTTTAATCCTAAAGATGGTTACTATTGGAATAATTCAACTAGTGCTTTTTCAATGGGCGCAAGCACCACGGGATACAATCGCAACGCACTAATTTATGAAGGTGTTAGTTTCGACAACTGCCTGGGTCATCCTGCTCCTGGCGGAGTATACCATAACCACGTTAATCCTTCTTGCTTATACAACTATACAAACACCGCCGTTCATTCGCCTATTATTGGATATGCATTTGATGGCTTTCCTGTTTATGGCGCCTATGCTTATACGAATACAAACGGAACAGGAGCTATTAAACGCATGACTCCAAGTTATGTATTAGCTCCCAGCACGGGAACTGTATTATTAGGCGCCAATACTGCATCTGCGGCAAGTACCCCAACAACAACAACTACACGTAATGCGGGGCCACCCATAAATTCAACGTATCCATTAGGTTATATGTTAGAAGATTATGTTTATGTAGCAGGTTCTGGTGATTTAGATTATCATAATGGTCGTTTTTGTATTACACCCGAATACCCTGCTGGTACGTATGCTTACTTTGTAACTATTGATGCAACTGGTTATCCTGTATATCCTTTTGTAATGGGGCCAACCTATTACGGAACGGTTCAGGCAGGAAATACAGGGCCAACAGGCGGACATATTACTATCTCTGAAGCAACCACCATCTATACGCCATCAACCACAACAGGTATTAATGAACAACTAAATCAGAATATTAAATGTACTGTATGGCCAAATCCTGTTGAAGACCTTACAACAATTTATATGGATGTGGATAGCAAAAATAATGTAAAAGGCAGTTTATACAATACGAAGGGGCAACTGGTTCAAACCTTTGATAATCTTCAACCAAGTATATCATATCCATTAGATATGAGTAATTATTCTTCGGGAGTATATATGCTTGTATTAGAGGCAGGAAATGAAGTTATAAAACAAAAAATCATGAAAGTAAAATAATTGTTTTGTCATTAAAATATCCATAAACACATTTACTAATACGATGGTAAATGTGTTTATGTTTTTATGTACCTTCAAAATTATTTTAAAGATTGAAAAAAACACTTCGGATATTTACCTTAAGTATTATTCTAATTTTAATTAGTTTACAATTTGGCTTTACCTTGATTCCTAAGCCAGATAAGGGAAAAATACAGATTAATTTTAAACATGTAGTCGGAAATGATGTATTAAAATTAGATTCTACTCATTACAAAAATGAACTCGGACAAGGCTATACAATTTCCAAATTCAAATATTATATTGGAAAAATTCATTTAAAAAATACAAAAGGTAAAGACTTCATTTCCAAAGATTATTTTTTGATCAATGAAGACGAAGATCTTTCAAAACAAATTAACATCAGTGACATTCCAAACGGAACATACACAAGCATCCATTTTATTTTAGGGGTTGATAGCCTGCATAATTGCAGTGGCGCTCAGTCAGGCGCATTAGATCCTTTAAATGCTATGTTTTGGGCTTGGAATACTGGTTATGTTTTTTTGAAACTAGAAGGCAATTCTTCTTTTTCAAAATCACCCGGAGGTATGTTTGAATACCATATTGGTGGTTACAAACAACCAACCAATTGCATTCGTCAAATAAATATAGATCTATCTTTAACACCACTTATCATTAATTCTAAAACAAGTCAAGTTAATTTAAAATGCGATGCTTCGGAACTACTGAAAACACCTACTCCTATTGACTTTTCTGTTCTTTCCTCAGTAACGGATTTAAAAAATGCTGAGTTAATTGCTAATAACTATAGTGATATGTTTAGTATTTTAACCACAAATAATGAAAAGTAAAAAACGATACGTTAGCTTTTTCTTGTGTGTAATCATCATCACATTGCTTAGTTTCAGAAATGATCCAACTAAAAAAATTACGACTAAAGACGTAACCTTTACTAATCCAAAGGGATTTCCAAAACCAAATTATAATTTTGAAAACAATCAGCTGACCGTAGAAAAATTTATGTTAGGAAAAAACTTATTCTACGATAATATTTTATCGAAAGACAATACTGTTAATTGTGGTACTTGCCATCAACAGTTTGCTGCCTTTGCGCATATCGATCATAAATTAAGTCACGGCATATATGCTAAAATCGGCACGCGAAATGTCCCTGCCTTACAAAATTTGATTTGGAAAGACAGTTATATGTGGGATGGTGGTGTTAATAATTTGGAAGTTCAGCCTATTAATCCAATCACCAATCCTATTGAAATGGATGAATCCATAGCGAATGTTTTGATTAAATTAAAAAGAGATTCGACTTACGTTTCCTTGTTTAAAAAAGCATGGAAGGACAGCATTATTAATTCTGAACGATTATTAAAATCATTAGCCCAATTTACTGGTTTATTAATTTCTTCCAATTCACGTTACGATAAATTCATTAATAAAAAAGATACTTTTTCTCTTTCAGAAAAAAACGGATTAAAACTATTCAGATCTAAATGCGCCAACTGTCACGCAGAACCTTTATTTACAGACAATAGCTATCGCAACAATGGTATTAAAATTGATACATCGTTAAAAGATATGGGGCGCGGAAAAGTGACAGGAATTGAAAAAGATAATCAAACTTTTAAAGTACCAAGCCTTCGTAACGTGGAAATGACCTACCCTTACATGCATGATGGTCGATTTAAAAATTTACAACAAGTCGTTAATCATTATTCAAGCCCTTCAAACTTCTCTACTAATGCTGACTTGAGTTTAAAAAAAATAGGAGAGTTAACAATGCTCGAAAAAACTGACCTTATCGCCTTTTTAAAAACCTTAACAGATAAGTCATTTATATTTGATAAGCGCTTTGCCGATCCTTATATTAGGTATAATTAATTTTTGATTTTAAGTGCGAGAAAAAGATTCTAAATCTGTTGAACTCTATTTTACTTCACGACCTATATTTCTATTTAAAAGCAATCAAGAATCGTTATAAACAAATGATTTTAAGCTAATTAAGCCTAAATATTATACTTCGCTATTTTAATTCTAAATTGTATATTTAGAACTTGTAACTAAAATAAAAAATAACCCAACGTTTTCTGCAAACATACTCAGTAAACACTGAGATTAAATACTTAAAAACATGAACTCAAAAATAGCTTTATTAGAACAAAAACAAGCCGAAGCCCTTTTAGGTGGTGGACAAAAACGTATTGATGCTCAACATAAAAAAGGAAAATTAACTGCTCGTGAGCGTTTACATTTTTTATTAGACGAAGGAAGTTTTGAAGAAATTGGTATGATGGTAACGCATCGTAGCAAAGATTTTGGTTTAGAAAAAGAACAATACCTTGGAGATGGCGTTGTAACGGGCTATGGTACCGTACATGGAAGATTAGTGTATGTGTTCTCTCAGGATTTTACTGTATTTGGAGGATCTTTATCTGAAACACATGCTGAAAAAATTTGTAAAATAATGGATCTAGCGTTAAAAAATGGAGCTCCATTAATCGGGTTAAACGATAGTGGTGGCGCTCGAATTCAAGAAGGCGTGGTTTCTTTAGGTGGTTATGCCGATATATTTTACCGTAATGTAAGAGCTAGCGGTGTTATTCCTCAATTATCAGCAATCATGGGACCCTGCGCTGGTGGTGCGGTATACAGTCCTGCTATTACGGACTTTATTTTAATGGTTGAAAACACAAGCTATATGTTTGTTACAGGGCCAAACGTAGTAAAAACAGTAACTCACGAAGAAGTAACGAGTGAAGAATTAGGTGGAGCGATGACGCATGCTAGTAAGAGTGGCGTGACGCATTTTGCTTGTGCTAATGAAATAGAGGCTATCACTAACTTAAAACAAATATTAAGTTATGTACCTCAAAACTGTGAAGAAAATGCGCCAAGCGTTCCTTATGAATCTAACGGTTCGGAGCTACGCACGCAATTAAATTCAATTATACCTGAAAATGCCAACCAACCGTATGATATTAGAGAAGTCATTGAAAACGTGATTGATACCGATTCATTTTTTGAAGTACATAAACATTTTGCAGAAAACATCGTTGTTGGATTTGCGCGATTAGCAGGACGTTCCATTGGTATTGTTGCCAATCAACCTGCTGTATTAGCTGGCGTATTAGATATACACTCGTCAACCAAAGCGGCTCGTTTTGTACGTTTTTGCGATTGTTTTAATATTCCCTTATTAGTATTTGAAGATGTTCCAGGCTTTTTGCCAGGTACCGACCAAGAGTGGAATGCCATTATTACAAACGGTGCTAAATTATTATATGCGTTTAGCGAAGCCACAGTGCCTCGTATTACAGTAATTACACGTAAGGCTTATGGCGGCGCGTATGACGTTATGAATAGTAAACACATTGGTGCAGATATGAACTATGCTTGGCCAAGTGCCGAAATTGCCGTAATGGGTGCCAAAGGCGCAGCAGAAATTATTTTCAAAAATGAAATTTCGACAGCTGCTAATAAAGATGAAAAATGGAAAGAGAAAGAAGCAGAATATCAAACGATGTTTGCTAATCCTTACCGTGCAGCCGAACGTGGTTTTATTGACGAAGTAATTAAGCCTGAACAAACGCGCGAAAAATTAATACGTGCCTTTAAAATGCTTGAAAACAAAGCCGATAAACTACCTAAAAAGAAACACGGTAATATTCCGTTGTAATTAGTAAGGATAAAATAATCAAGTAAACGATATGACAAATTGGTATAAAAATTTTAGAAAAAAATACCAAGGCCAGAAAATAACTTTTTCTGATTTAAAAAAATTATTTTATAGCATTCCAATTGCTATTATAGTTACAGTCAGTTTTTATTTTATTGCACAATTTTATTTAAAAAC
>JANYGR010000246.1 GCA_025359355.1 Bacteroidota bacterium
CATTGAAGAAGCGTCTTACGTTAATTTAATGAAATTAGCGATTGACCATTCAGATGGTATTTCTTTCGGTAGCGAAAAAATAAATGAAGAATTAGTGAAATATGCTAAAAAATCAGCTTCACCTTTGAATTCTAATACTGGTTTACCTGATTTTTTAGCATATTTCACTAATTCTTCATTTATTTTTTCGCTACCGAAAGAAATACCATCTGAATGGTCAATCGCTAATTTCATTAAATTAACGTAAGACGCTTCTTCAATGTGTTTTAAATCTTTTTTAGTAACACCATCGATAATCGCTTTATCAATGATTTTTTTATTTAAAACCTTTGTATACTCTTCATCATAAATGGTAAAGATAACTTTAGCTTCCGCAAATAATGGATCTTCAATAAATGCCTTTTTTACATATAATGGTGTAAGTCCTGTAAACCAACCTTGGCAATGAATAATATCGGGAGACCAGCCTAATTTTTTAACTGTTTCAATAACACCACGGTTAAAAAATACCAAACGCTCATCGTTATCGTCAAAATATTTTCCAGTAGCCTTATCCGTTAAAGTAGCTTTACGGTGAAAATAATCATCATTATCAATAAAATACACTTGCATACGAGCCGTTGGGATAGATGCTACTTTAATAATTAGAGGATGATCAGCATTATTGATGACGATATTCATTCCAGATAAACGAATAACTTCATGTAATTGGTGACGTCTTTCGTTAATATTACCGTATTTCGGCATAAAAGTTCTTATTTCTTTACCTCTTTCTTGGATGGCCTGAGGTAGTCTTCGAGCTATTTTTCCAACGTGGGTTTCATCTAAATAAGGAGTGATTTCTTGCGACACAAATAGAACTCTGGCTTTTCTCATACAATTTAGTTTAGGTAAATATTAAATTAAGAACATACAAAAGTAATAAAAAAAAAGCCATATATCAAAGTATTATTTAGCTTTGGAGCGATTTATTTACAAAAACAGCTCTATTATGCAGGTATTTCAACTAATTAGTGAAGTAAAAACATATCTCTCGTTGCAAAAGCAACAACATAAGACTATAGGTTTTGTTCCAACGATGGGAGCATTGCATCAAGGGCATATTTCTTTAATTAACGAATCAAAAAAAGTTTGTGATATCACTGTATGCAGCATCTTTGTAAATCCTACTCAATTCAATAATGCGAACGATTTAACGCGCTATCCTCGCACACCCGAAGTTGATATTCAATTATTAGAACAAGCGGGTTGCGATGTGCTGTATATGCCTGATGTAAAGGATGTTTATCCAACCACAGATACCCGCCAATTTAATTTTGGATACCTAGATACAATTTTAGAAGCAGAGCATCGCCCTGGGCATTACAATGGAGTAGGGCAAGTGGTGAGCATTTTACTCACGGGTATTGAGCCTAACAAAGCATTTTTTGGCAGTAAGGATTATCAGCAAGTAATGATTGTGAAAGCTTTAGTGAAGCAATTGAAACTTCCTGTTGAAATTATTTCTTGCCCCATTTTACGTGAAGACGATGGATTAGCAATGAGTTCACGAAACATGCTTTTAACTCCTGAAGAAAGAAAGATTGCGAAGTTAGTTCCAATTATGATGGAAGAAGCAAGGGATATTGCTAAACAAATAGGGGTGAGTGCTGCTAAGTCATACATCCATAATGAGGTTGTTAAAGTTCCAATCATGAAATTGGATTACTATGAAGTGTGCGATACTGAAACATTAGAGCCTTTAACTGCTTTAAAGCCCAATCAACAAGCTATTTCGCTTATTGCCGTATTTGTTGGTAACATTCGATTAATTGATAATTGGATGATAGATTAGTTTCAACTAAAATATTATTTTTGAACCTTTCAAAACTTTAAAACTTATGTCAACTATAAAACCTGAAGATTTTTTTAAAAATGTTATTTCTCACAGTAAAGAGTATGGCTTTATTTTTCCTAGTTCCGAAATTTATGATGGCTTAAGTGCTGTTTATGATTATGGACAAATGGGAGTTGAACTTAAAAAAAATGTTCGTGATTATTGGTGGAAGGCCATGGTGCAAATGCATGAAAACATTGTGGGTTTAGATGCTTCGATATTCATGCATCCTACAACGTGGAAAGCAAGCGGACACGTAGATGCTTTTAATGATCCATTGATTGATAATAAAGATTCTAAAAAACGATACAGAGCTGATGTATTGATTGAAGACCACATCGCTAAGATTGAAGATAAAATAAATAAAGAAGTTGAAAAAGCAGCAAAGCGTTTTGAAAATTTTGATGCAGTTATGTTTAAGTCAACAAACACGCGTGTTGTAGAGTATCAGCAAAAAATAGATGAGATTAATGCTCGTTTTAAAACGGCGTTGAATGATAATAATTTAGAAGAAGTCAAACAGATTATTGTTGATTTAGAAATTGTTTGTCCAATCAGTGGTTCTAAAAATTGGACAGATGTTCGTCAGTTTAATTTAATGTTTAGCACTTCTATGGGTGCGGTAACGGATGAGTCGAATATTATTTATTTACGTCCGGAAACTGCGCAAGGTATTTTTGTGAATTATTTGAATGTCCAAAAAACAGGACGTATGAAAATTCCTTTTGGTATTGCACAAACTGGTAAAGCCTTTAGAAATGAAATTGTTGCTCGCCAGTTTATTTTCCGTATGCGTGAATTTGAACAAATGGAAATGCAATTTTTTGTACGTCCAGGAACTGAGATGCAATGGTACGACTATTGGAAAAAGGCACGTTTGAACTGGCATTTATCATTGGGCTTAGGTTCTGATAAATACCGTTTCCACGATCATTTAAAGCTAGCGCATTATGCAAATGCAGCCTGCGATATAGAACATCAATTTCCTTTCGGCTTTAAAGAACTAGAAGGCATACATTCTCGCACCGATTTTGATTTGAAACAACACGAGCAATTTTCAGGTAAAAAATTGAAATATTTCGATCCTGAATTAAACGAATCGTATGTGCCTTATGTGGTAGAAACATCGGTTGGATTAGATCGTTTATTTTTATCCATTTTATCTTCTGCATTAA
>JANYGR010000265.1 GCA_025359355.1 Bacteroidota bacterium
CCTAGACCATCTCCAAAGGTGAGGGGCTAGGGGTCATCACGATAATTAAATAAGAAACAACAAATTAAAAAACAATGAAACTCTATCTTCCCTATTCAAATTCATTAACGGAGTATAAACGATTTTTGACACGCGAAGTAATGTGTGGTAATGTTGGTATTGGTGGCACAAATCCTATTCGTGTGCAAAGCATGACAACCACTGATACCATGGATACAAAGGCAACTGTTGCTCAAAGTATCAGAATGATTGAAGCTGGTTGTGAGTTGGTTCGTATTACGGCACCTAGCATGAATGAAGCAAAAAATTTAGAAGTTATTAAAAAAGAATTACGTGCGGCAGGTTTTGATACACCTATTGTTGCGGACATTCATTTTACGCCAAACGCTGCGGAGTATGCTGCAAGAGTGATTGAGAAGGTTCGTGTAAATCCGGGCAACTACGCTGATAAAAAAAAATTTGAAGAAATTGAATACACGGATTCTGCTTATGAAAAAGAATTAGAACGTATTAGAAATCGATTTACACCTTTGGTAAATATTTGTAAGGAATACGGTACTGCCATGCGAATAGGCACTAATCATGGTAGTTTGAGCGATCGTATTTTAAGTAGATATGGCGATACACCTTTAGGGATGGTAGAATCAGCCTTTGAATTTTTACGAATTTGTGAAGATTTGAATTATCAGAATATTGTTATTTCGATGAAGGCAAGTAATACGCAAGTGATGGTGGAAGCGTACCGTTTGTTAGTACAAAAAATGATGGAAACTAACCGTAATTACCCTTTGCATTTGGGCGTTACGGAGGCTGGTGACGGAGAGGATGGGCGCATTAAATCGGCTGTTGGAATTGGCACTTTATTGGAAGATGGATTAGGAGATACGGTTCGCGTATCTTTAACAGAAGATCCTGAATTTGAAATGCCGGTAGCGAGAGATTTAATTAAACGTTATGAGCATAGAAGTTCGCACGATACGATAGAACCTTTAAAAATTGAACAAGGGAAAATACAATTATCATATAATCCTTATGAATACGAAAGGCGCGAAAGTATTGTAGTATCAAGTATTGGCGGACATCATGTGCCACGCGTTGTTGCTGATTTTAGTACAAGAGAATCAATTACTGCGGCGAGTTTGTTTGCAGTTGGTTATCATTATTCGGTGCCGTTAGATAAATGGAATATGACGGATATGGCTTGTGATTATATTTTTGCAGGCGATCATCAAATAGATTTTGAAATACCTGGAATGCTTGGTATTATTCATAATGCGGATGTTTGGGAATTAATTGAAAAGCCAGTCAGGCAATATCCTTTATTTATTGGAGAGCAATTTTTTGAAAGCGAAAAAAAATCTTCTGAAATAAATTTTGTAGTGGTTACAAAACAATTATTAACGACAGACTTCGTTACTAAATTAAAATCAGTAACAAATGTTGTATTGGTATGTGATACTGTAAACTCCCATGCTATGGCTGAATTACGAAGATTATTTGTAACGCTAGCGGAACATGATATAAAATTACCGGTTATCATCAAACGCAATTATAACAATATGAGCGAGGAAGATTTTCAGTTAGGTTCATCGGCTGAAGTTGGCGCTTTGTTGTTAGATGGTTTAGGAGATGGTATTTGGTTGAAGCAACAACATTGCACATCGCCACAAATAGTTAATTCAACTTCGTTTGGAATATTGCAAGCTACTCGCACACGCATTAGTAAAACTGAATATATTTCTTGTCCGAGTTGCGGAAGAACGTTATTTGATTTGCAAGAAACAACTTCTAAAATCCGCACGGTTACTGATCATTTGAAAGGTATTAAAATTGGTATCATGGGCTGTATCGTTAATGGTCCTGGTGAAATGGCTGATGCTGATTATGGTTACGTAGGAGTTGGTGTAGGAAAAATATCTTTATACAAAGGCAAAGAAGTGGTGAAGAAAAATGTGCCGAGTGAAAATGCTGTTAACGAATTGATAGAGTTAATCAAGGAAAACGGGGATTGGGTGGAGAGGAATTAATGTTTCTTTATTGATTGCGTGTTGGCTTATCAAGGATACTCTTGATGGTTTTTGAATTTCCCCTTTTTTTATTTTTTCTTTGTCTTGAAACAAAGAAACAATCACGCCTTGGCGTGACAAGGTGAAAAGCTATATCCATTTTTTCTTCACACAAAAAAGCCTTCGCAGTGCCTCCAGAAAAATCTGTATATCGCTCCTTTTCACCAAAACCAGCCACACAATTACCAAAGTATGCATTGGTTTATAAGACTTAATTTCATTGAAAATATTGAAGAATCATATTTTTTAATAATCCAAACTTTTCAACATACTTCCATTAGAGCTTTTAAATTCTTTAACTTTAAAGAATACATTTTACTCAGATTTACAATACTATGTTTTTAATATTCGATACCGAAACTACTGGCTTACCACGCGATTATAAAGCACCTTTAACAGATGCCGATAATTGGCCACGGATGGTGCAAGTAGCTTGGCAACTGCACGATTTTAATGGTAATTTAATTAGTAGTAATTCTATTATTATAAAACCAGAGGGCTACACTATTCCCTTTAATGCGGTGCAAATACACGGTATTACGAATGAACGTGCTATTGAAGAAGGACAAGATTTAAAAACGGTTTTACAAGAATTTGTTGAGGTTGTTAATCAAACACAGTATTTATGCGGACATAATATTGAATTTGATATTAATATTATTGGTGCTGAATTATTGCGTTGTGGTTTACCTGAAATATTAACGAGCAAACTTTTTATTGACACAAAGAATGATGAAACGACAGCTTATTGTGCTATTCCAGGTGGTAGAGGCGGTAAATTCAAATGGCCAACGCTAACAGAATTATATACAAAATTATTTAACGAATCTTTTGCCGAAGCTCATAATGCTGCATTTGACGTGACCGCTACAGCGAAGGCATTTTTTGAAATCATTAAGCGTGGTATTACAAAAGTTAAGGAAATTGCACCAACAGATTTACAAATCATTACTTATGTAGCGCCTGATTTAACGGAGTTATATAAACACGAGCAAGTTTGGAAAAATCGTAAGTTAGAAAGTTCCAAGTTGAAAGTTGAAAGTGAAAAAGCTACCGATAACTCATCACTCATCACTCATCACTCATCACTACAATTTTCTCATTTACATAATCACACGCAGTTCTCTGTTCTTCAATCTACCAGCGATGTTAAAGACTTGGTTAAAAAAGCCATTACGTATAATATGCCGGCCGTTGCGTTAACGGATCATGGAAATATGTATGGCGCCTTTTTATTTTGGCAAGCCATTGATAAACATAATAAAAGTGTAAAGGATGCTAATGACGCAATTACTAAGGGTGAAAAGGAAGGTGATTTACAACAAGAATTAAAATGTATCATTGGTTGCGAATTATTTATTTGTAAAGATCATAAAGATAAATCGAAACAAGATAATGGCTACACACAAGTGTTTATAGCCAAAAACAGAGCAGGG
>JANYGR010000285.1 GCA_025359355.1 Bacteroidota bacterium
CCTGCTTTATCCATCAATGATAATTTAGCAGCTGTTTTGGCCATTTGCATTAAAGAGAAGGCTGCTTCCATCATACGGGCACCGCCAGATTTTGAAATAATCAAAAGTGGTGTTTTTGTTTTTAAACAAAAATCGATAGAACGAGAAATCTTTTCACCAACAACGCTTCCCATTGATCCACCAATAAAACCAAAGTCCATACAGCATACAACTAAATCATTACCATTTACCTTGCCATATCCGCTTCTTAAGGCGTCTTTTAATCCGGATTTTTTAATGGTATCAACTAATCGGTCTGCATATTTTTTAGTATCAGTAAATTCCAATGGATCACCACTTACTAAATTCTCATGCAATTCGGTAAACTGATTATCGTCAAAAATAATTTCGAAATACTCAGCACTACCAATGCGTTCGTGATACCCGCAATCTAAACAAACATGCTTATTTGCCTTATGATCTTGTGCTGTATGTATTTTTTTGCAAGAAGGACATTTATACCATAACCCTTCAGGAGTTTCTCTTTTCTCGATGGTAGTAGTGGTAATACCTTCTTTTAATCTTTTAAACCAACCCATTTTTTTGAAATTATAAATTATATAAATTATAATTTATAAATGTCAATTCAACATTTATAATTTTTCATTCAACATTTCTTATTAAGCTATTGTTATTGTTTTGTCTAAATAAACGTCTTGAATAGTGTTTAATAATTCAACACCTTCTTTCATTGGTTTTTGAAATGCTTTACGTCCTGAAATTAATCCTTGTCCACCACCGCGTTTGTTGATAACAGCCGTTGTAACAGCTTCAGCTAAATCAGATGCTCCTTTACTTTCTCCACCACTATTAATTAAACCAACTTTACCCATATAGCAATTGGCTACTTGGTAGCGGCATAAATCAATAGGATGATCAGTCGTTAATTCAGAATATACTTTTGGATGTGTTTTTCCATAATTTAAAGCAGTGTATCCTCCGTTTTTATCAGACATTTTTTGTTTGATAATATCAGCTTGAATAGTAACTCCTAAATGATTTGCTTGAGATGATAAATCAGCAGCAGTATGGTAATCAACACCGTCTTTTTTGAAAGCATTGTTACGTGTGTAGCACCATAAAATGGTTGCCATACCTAATTGATGTGCGCGTTCAAATGCTTGCGCTACTTCAACAATTTGACGACCAGACTCTGGAGAACCAAAATAAATAGTTGCTCCAACAGCTACAGCACCCATATTATAAGCATCTTCAACGGTACCAAACATAATTTGGTCAAATTTATTTGGGTAAGAAATAAATTCGTTGTGATTGATTTTTACAATGAAAGGAATTTTATGTGCATATTTTCTAGCAACCGACCCCAATACACCATAAGTAGACGCTACTGCATTACAGCCACCTTCAATGGCTAATTTTACAATATTTTCGCTATCAAAGTAAATAGGGTTAGGAGCAAAAGAAGCACCAGCACTATGTTCTATACCTTGATCAACTGGTAAAATACTCATATAACCAGTATTAGCTAATCTTCCATTTCCGTATAGTTGAGCTAAGCTTCTTAATACTTGTGGGTTACGATTGCTATATACAAATGTTTGATCTATAAAATTTGAGTTGGGAATAACAATATGTTCTTTCGAAATTGTTTTACAAGTGTGGTTTAATAATCCATCAGCTTGAGCTCCTAATAAATCCGTTATTTTAGACATAGTGATTTCTTTTTTTTAAGGGTACAAATTTAATCAAATATTGATAAAATACACAAAAAAACCCCGAATGTTCGGGGTTTAATATGCATTTAAGTAATTATAAGTGAATTACTCAGCTACTTGAACCATTTTAAATGGAACGTTAATAATTGCTTGGTAATCTTCACCTGCTTCTAACATATCTTCATCATCTTCTTCGTAATGCCAGTTAATGGTTACAGCACTTCCTCCTTTATGAATAGATTCTAATTTTTTAAATACGTCTAAAATACATTTTGATGAGCTTGTATTAAAATATTCTAATTGAATATTTACAGTGGTTACAGGCTTAGAAGCAGAAGAATATTTATCTAATGAGTCAATCAATGGCTTGTAAAATTCAATTGAATTTTCAGGGATTGAACGACCTTTAATTTCTAATACACCAGCTTGAATATCAAATGATATGGTAGGTGTTTTTGGTGTGCCTTCGATAGCGTATTTTTCCATAGTGAGCTTTGTTTGTTTATATTAATTGTGGTTGTGTTACTTTTATAATTAGTGTAAAGAAAGAAACTTTCTTGTCAATTTCCAAAAAATCATATTCTAATTTTTCACCAGTTTTTCGGGCAATATCTATCATACCTAATCCTCCTCCTCCTTTTAATGACATTTCTCCGTTATTTAACACTGATTTATAATAATCTTTGAGTTGATCTTTGGTAAGTTGATTTACTTCGTCTAGTCGGCTTTTAAGCCCAAAGATATTATTATTTAGAATGTAATTTCCTGTAATTATATTATAAGATCCTTCGTTTTTTGCTATCATAAAAATAGCACTTCTGTTTTTTTCACCATTTTCATTGGTGGCATCGTCCATGTGATGATACAGATTTTGCAAGCATTCTACTAAAACATTATAAACTTTCTTTTTTGTTTTTGGTTCTTCCTGCATATTATCCATCTTATTCTCCATAATTTGAAGAATCGAAGTGAGTAATTCAGAAGTTATATCACCTTTAAAAGAGAGAAGAATATTATTCTTCTCCATTTTATCGTATATGTTAAATGCATCAATCATGAAGCGTAGAATGGGCTTTTTTTCGTTAAATTACTTCATAGTAAATGCAAATGTTTGACCGTCAACTGTAAAAGTAGCTTGGTCATCTAAAGTCCCATTTCCAAAATCAACTGTTCTTGTTTTAAATCCATCCGGAGTTAATTCTAAAGTACCTGATGTAATAAACTTGTAATTAGACGGTTTGAAAAGTGGAGTTGTAATATTAGTAGTAAATTTACGTCCCTCTCTGTTTGTACCATTAGAAGCGCCACTGATAGTGAAATCTCCATTTGTGTTTTTAGTTAACGTTTTATCACAATCATAATAAATATTCCAGCTATTAGATGTACAGTGACCTCCAATGACCTTAGTGGTAAGAGATGTGGCAGATTTAGTAATGATTACAGAGCCGTCGTATAAAACACCATCCACTGTATAATTATTAAAAGAAACAGTTGTTGTTGCAACGGCTGTATTAGTGCCAGTAATCATTGACCATTTATGAGTGGATTTAATAATAATTTTACCCGATTTAACAATACCATCATTATCCGTACAACCAGCATAGTCTATTTCAAAAGTAACTGGACCATTTGTATATGAACCAACGGCATTCGTAATAGTATCCGACATGTTAGTTGTAGCAACCGACCAAGTACCACATGTAGAGGTAGTTTTAAATCCTAAATTTTTTGGTGAACCAGACCCTTTTGAGTTTACATTAGGAGCGATGGTCATAAACTGTTGTTCGCAAATAGCATTATCAACAACTGATTGAGTTTCATTATCAACAACTGGTGTTTTTTTACAAGATTCAAATGTAAGTAACGACGTTGCGATAAGAATAAATGATACGACTATTGATTTTTTCATTGATAGAGTTTTTATAATTTATGTTAATTAAACAAAAAAAGTGCCAAAGTTCGTATCAAATATAAAAAATTTCTTTATTTAAAAAACTTTTATTGATTTTTTTTTTACATTTTTATTCCAATCACTAATACGTCATCTACTTGTTCATAATTAGCTTTCCAATCGTTAAATTGATTCTCTAATGCTTGTTTTTGTTCATTCATTGTCAAATGATGTATAGACAATAAATTTTGATGGAATTTTTTCACCATAAATTTTTTGCCTTTTTCACCACCAAACTGATCGGCATAGCCGTCACTAAACAAATACATACAATCGTTTGAGTTTAAATGAAGGGTGTGTGTTGTAAAAATTCTATTAGAGTCTAATTGTGAGCCCCCGATAGGATATTTATCACCTTCTATTTTTTCTAACTCGCCTGTCGCTTTTATCAATACTAAGGTTCTGAAAGCACCTGCCCACCAACATTCTTTTGTTTTGGTATTAACTGTAATAATAGACACGTCCATACCATCATTGTTATCAGAAGTAAGTTGGTCTTGTTTTAGTGCAGCCTGAACGCCTTTATGAAGTTCTTGTAAAATATCACCAGGACTATAAATTCCTTTTTCAGACACAATTTGGTTTAATAAATTGTGTCCAATCATACTCATAAAAGCTCCAGGAACCCCATGCCCAGTACAATCAACAACTGCTAATATTTTAAAATCTCCCTTTTCTTCGAACCAATAAAAATCACCACTCACTATATCTTTGGGTTTATATAAGATGAAGGAGTTCTTA
>JANYGR010000328.1 GCA_025359355.1 Bacteroidota bacterium
CTAAAGAAGTAGGTGCAAATTGGGACAATATTGTAGTTAAAGGATGCAACAAAAAATAGACTTAACAATTACTTTACAATGTAATAATACTAAAAATGAGCAAGTAAAACAAAACATTAACCGTTTCAATTAACGGATTAGGCTCTAATCCTCCATAAAGTCCGCTAGATCTCGCAAGCGTTCTTTTGTATCTGGTTCATTTAATTTAGCGGATAAAATAGTCATTCCCAATTGTGCTAAATCATCTTTGTTAATTTGAGACGTATACAACATTTGCTTAATATCAGCTACAGAGCCCTGTTTACAAGACTTCATACTACTGACCACTTGATTTAAAGTAACTTCAATGTTTTCATTAATGACTACTTCATCTGCAATTCCCCATTCCATAGCTGTTTCGGACGCATAACTTTTGCCTGTTAATACCATTTTTTTTATTTGCTGTGGCGTTAGGCGATTAAGTAAGGAAGGCATAATCATTCCTGGAATTAAACCTAACAAACCTTCTGGTAAAGAAAACTCACTCTCTGCATTAACAATAACATAATCGCAAGCGCATACAATGCCCATGCCACCACCGGCAGCTTTCCCTTTAACAACGGCGATTGTGATGGCTTTGCCAGTTTGTAATTTTTTTAAAAACTCACCGTACTCTTGCATTTCAGGCATATAGTTGCCACTCTCGTTATGAGCCACCCAACGTAAATCTAAGCCGTTACAGAAAATGTCGTCGCTGCCTTTCAAAATAATAAAACGTGCATTTTCTTTTTCTAAAACAGTTAATTGCTTGGTTAAATCAGCAATAGATGCTGGACTTAACAAGGCTGGAATTGTAATTTCTTTAATGAGGGGATTTGAGTAGGTTACCATGCTTCGTAATTAAATTGTATTAGTAAAATTAGTTCTTTTAAACGATTTGTAATAAGTAAATATCTCATATCTTTTCCTGCTGTATTATCGCTTTGCGAGAGCCTAATCGCGCAAGTATATTATTTGCAATGGATTCTATTTATTCCAAAAATTCATTACTTACAAAACTTAGCATATTCATCAGCTTCATATTTACCCCCTAATTCTTTTGCACTTTTTAAATCTCGACATGCAGCCTCTTGTTCATTCATAATGTAATAGACTCTTCCTCTTACTGAATATAAATCCGTGGATTTTGGAAATTCTTGTATGCCTTGTGTAGCATAAGATAAGGCTGTTTTATAATCTTTTTCGTGTTCAAATATTAACGTAAGTCCTATAAATGCTTTATCTCTTATTGGATTATTAGACATACTAAAGCCTTTCAATAAATCGGATTTAGAATTTTCATATTGTTTTAATGCAAACTCTGCATCACCTCTCAAAACATAAGACATGGCATCTTCTGGAACAAATTCAATGGCTTTACTTAAATTATCAATAGCACTTTGAAAATTTCTATTCTTTAAATCAATAGCACCTATAGCGAGGTATGCCATACCATTATCTGGAAGTCGTTTGATTACTGCTTCCGCATCATTGCGAGCCTCTTTATAGCGACCAAAGCGACCCGCAGTTTGCATACGAATGGCATAAAAACCGACTAACTCATCTTGGTCACTCAGTGGTGTTAATTTAATTCCTGTATTAGCGTCTTCATCTGCTCCTTTATAATCATTTAACTCTAGTTTTGCTGCCGCTCTAAAATAATAAAGCTTGTAATTTTCTTTTTCGTTTTTAAAACTAGGCTGGGATTCTACTGCATTTGTTATGGTAATAGCTTCTTGGTTATTGCCTAACTGATAATAAGCTTCTGTTAGTGCTAATTGAACAAAATAATCATTTGGCTTTAATTGTAAATATGAATTACCATATTTAATTATATCTTGAAAACGATGGGACCTTAAACAGATTTTAACTGCCAAGTATAAATAAGAAACCATATTACTAGGCTTTAGAGCTATACCCTTTTCCACATCTATTAATGCTAAAGAATCTTTGTTTAACTCATAGTATGCCTCTGTCCTATATCTATAAAAAAATGGGATATTGTTTTTTAATAAAATAGCCCTATCATAATTTATAAAAGCTAACTTATATTGTCGTTGCTCTTTTTGGATTAGTCCCATATATATGTAAATATATGGGTTTAGCGAATCAATACTTTTTGCTTTTATTAAGCCTTCGTAAGCTTCTTGATAATTTTTCATTTTAATTAGTAAACTTGAACGATCTATAAAAGTTGTGATTTCAAAAGAATTAAGTTTGATCGATTCGTTATATTCTAATAATGCAGAGGCATAATTCTTAAGTCTTTCATAACAAATTGCTTTTAAGGCATGAAAATAATCTATCTTAGGATTAAATTTAATAGCAGTATCACATTCTAAAAGAGCTGTTTGATAATCTTCTAATTTAAAAAGGTTTTTATGTGCCTTCCTGCCGTGACTCATTGAAATTAAAGAGTCTTCTAGACTTACAGTTTTATTAGAGTTTTGAGCATAAGCACTTTGTATGATAAAAATGAAACAGAA
>JANYGR010000330.1 GCA_025359355.1 Bacteroidota bacterium
TGCCACGTTAATGAGTAAACTGGATTTAGAAGCATTCTTTAAGAAATAAGATTTTAATATATGAGCTTCCAAGAATTTAAACCACGACAGTTTCAACAAGTACCATCAGTAGTTAAATATATTTTAATCATTAACGTGGCATTATTTGTTGCAAGCCGCGTTCTATTTACAAATTTCCCAATTGATAATTTGTTGGATTTGCATTATTATAAATCCGGTTTATTCATGCCACATCAGTTTATCACCCACTTATTTATGCATGCTAATATTTCCCATCTCTTTTTTAATATGTTAGGCGTGTATATGTTTGGCTCCATCTTAGAAAATATTTGGGGCGCTAAACGCTTTATTAATTTTTACATTCTCTGTGGTTTAGGAGCCGCTTTAGCTCAATATGCTGTATATTTTTATCAAGACATAGAAATTTCCGCTTACTTAAACACCTTGGATTTAAACACGATGCTTGAGCAAAAACAATACATCTACGATAGTGCGTGCTTAGGCGCATCTGGCGCTTTATTTGGATTACTTGTAGCTTTTGCAATGATGTTTCCAAACACTGAATTGCAATTGTATTTTGTGATTCCTGTTAAAGCAAAATACTTAGTGATTGGTTATGGTTTATTCGAACTATTTTCAGGATTATCTAACAATATGGGAGATAATGTGGCTCACTTTGCACATTTAGGTGGCTTAGTTGTTGGCGTTATCATTATGCTTATATGGAAACGTAACAAAACATTTTTCTACTAAATGTCAAACCAGTTCTTCTTCTAACTATGGCTTTTTTCGATAATTTAAAATACGAACTACAAAAACACAGCGCACTTACTATACTATTAATAGTAAATGTCACCTTGTTTTTTATACTCAACATTAGTACAGGCATCTTTCATTCAGCCGCCATTACTGATTTTTTAACCCTACCCTTAAATCTTTCCGAATTTATTTTTAAACCTTGGACGATTCTAACCTACATGTTTGCTCATAAAGATTTAGGGCATTTATTTTACAATATGCTATTGTTATATTTCACTTCCAAAACATTTTTAAATTTCTTGAACGAGAAAAAATTAGTGTATGTATACATCATGAGTGGTTTATTTGGAGGCATCACATTATTAATTCTTTCTGCTATATTTCCAGCCAACTTCGCTTTTTCAATTTTACTTGGCGCGTCAGCAGCTGTTATAGGTATTGTTGCCAGCTTAGCTGTATACATACCCAATTTACCAGTGAGCCTCTTTGGCATCATTGAAATGAAGTATAAATATTATGCGCTCCTTATTTTTGCATTAACCACTATTATAGATTTTAATATTAACACAGGTGGAAAAATATCCCACTTTGGAGGCGCTTTATTTGGATTGTTTTTTGGCTATATGTTGAAGAATGGAAAAGATATTTCTGATTTCTCTTTTTTGAAACGAGAGAAAAAATCAACTTTAAAAGTAGTACATTCTAATAAGTCAAAAGCCTCGTCAAATGCTGATTTTGCTAATCAACAAACAATCGATATGCTACTTGATAAAATTTCTAAACATGGTTACGAAAATTTAACCAAAGCAGAAAAAGAATTATTGTTTAAACTTTCTCAGAAAAAATAGATACGATTATTAAATTAATTTTATAAATTGTAATCCCAATGATGATAAAGTGTTTTTTAATAGTTAGTTTTTTAATAGGGACTATAGATGTTTTTGCTCAAACGACTAAGCATTACGATGTTACGGATGGCGACGAGCACATGAGCCATAGAAACTACGTGATGGCTTTGCCTATCTATAAAGAAGTTTTAAAGAAAGAAAAAGACGATGCGAGTTTACATTTCAAAATAGCAGAATGTTACTTAAACACCAATATAAATAAAACGGAAGCTATTAAATACTTAGAGTTTTGCGCTAAGGCTCCAAAACCTTCACCTGAAGTCTATTTAAGATTAGGACAAGCCTACCGCTTAGCAAGCAAATTAGATGAATCCATTAAAGCTTTTGAAAAATTTAAAGAGCTAGAGCCTAAACAAAAAAAAATAGCAGATCGTCAAATTGAAATTTGTAATAATGCCAAAACATTAATGCGAAATCCTGTTAATGTATCTTTTACCAATTTAGGTAAAGAAATTAATTCTGAGTTTGCCGATTACTATCCCTTTATTACTCAAGACGAGCAATTCTTAGCATTTACAACACGTCGAAAAGGTCAAACAGCCAATCATGTAGAAGTGGATGGCTATTTTGCTTCCGATATCTATACATCAAATTTAGAGAACGGACAATGGGCCAAGGCGATCAATATGGGCACTAAAATAAACTCAAATTTAGATGAACAAGTTGTTGGATTAAAGGCTGATGGTTCTGAAATGCTTATTTACATTGATCATATTGATAAATACGGTGATATATATTCTACTGTAAAGAAAAATGGAGCGTGGGTAAAATATGTTCCTTTTCCTGAAACAATAAATAAAGAGATCGAGCACTCTGCCTCTATTAGTGCTGATGGTAATACCTTCGTTTTTGTTCGTAGTGAGGATAGAGAATCTCCAACCGATATATACATCTGCCGAAAATTACCTAACGGCAATTGGAGTCCACCTTTTAAATTAGGTAACGAAATTAATACACCATACCAAGAAGATTTTCCTTATTTATCTCCCGATGGAGTAACTCTATATTTTTCATCAGAAGGACATAATACTATGGGTGGATTTGATTTATTTAAAAGCACATGGAATCCTGATGAAAATACATGGACTCCTGCCGAAAACCTTGGTTATCCTATCAATACAACGGATGATGACAGAAGTATTAGTTTAACAACTGATAACAGAGCAGGCTATATTAGTGCTCTCCGTCCAGGCGGGCAAGGAGATTTGGATATATACCGCATTAGATTTAATGATGTCGATCAAAAATTAACTATTTTTTTAGGAAATATTACTTTGGGTGATTCTTTAAATAAACCAAAAGATTATATCGCTAACATACTAGCAGTAAATACAATCACTAACGAAGAATTTAGCTTTGTTCCTAACCCAACCAATGGTAAATTAATTATGGCTTTACCCGCTGGTAAATACGATATTTTGGTTACTGCCGATGGTTATGCCGAATTAAAAGATAAACTCACCGTGTCTGATTTAGGTGTTATGATCTCCGAAGAAAAAAAGAATTACAAATTAGCTAAACAATAATAGAGTATAATTAATATGCTAATATCTGTTTATACGTCATTGCGAGTGTTCCTTTACGAAGCAATCTCACGTATAATATTGTTTGAGATTGCATCGTGCCTCGCAATGACGAACGTTGTTTTCAATAATAAGGCAACAAAATATTTTAATTTATAATGTCTAATGAATAAAAACTTCGCCTTAGTTTTAGCAATCTGTTTATTTCAAACAACGAATTTTTTTTCTCAATCCTATCAAATTGGATTATTGAAATACAGTGGTGGTGGCGATTGGTATGCTAATCTTGAAACCTCTCTCCCTAACCTAATTAAGTTTTGTAACGCCAATCTAAAAACTACTATCAACCCCGAACAAGCTATTGTGGAAGTTGGTAGTACCGAAATTTTCAATTACCCTTTTGTACACATGACGGGGCATGGAAATGTGGTCTTCTCCAATCAAGAAGCCGATAACTTGCGTAAATACCTTCTATCTGGTGGTTTCCTGCATATTTCAGATAATTACGGGATGGATAAGTTTATTAGAACTCAACTCAAAAAAGTATTTCCCGAATTAGAATTAGTAGAACTTCCTTTCTCTCACCCAATTTATCATCAAACCTTTAACTTTGATAAAGGTCTACCAAAAATTCACGAACATGATAATAAAGCTCCACAAGGTTTCGGACTCATATACGAAGGTCGCTTAATTTGTTTTTATGATGCTGAGTGCGACTTAGGCGATGGCTGGGAAAGTTATGATGTACATAAAGATAGTCCAGAAATCCACGAAAAAGCCTTGAAGATGGGAGCTAACATTATTAGCTATGCTTTTATTAGAAAGTAATTCAATTTACCAACTTACATCGCAGCCATTAATAAATTAATATCCTTAAACGGTAAATTAAAGGTTTCACCTAAGAACTGATTCGTTAAAATCCCATTATAAATATAAACGCCATTGCGCACTCCCGAATCTTTTCTCACCAAACTATCAAAGCCACCTTCATCACCCATATTCATTAATATTTGAGAGAAGATATTACTAAAAGCATAAGACGCTGTTCGTGCAACACGTGATGGAATATTCGGTACACAATAATGAATCACGCCATGTTTTCTAAACACAGGCTTTGTATGGTTAGTCACTGTTGATGTTTCAAACACTCCTCCCTGATCAATACTTACATCAATAATAACCGAACCAGTTTTCATTTCAGATACCATATTTTCAGATACAATACATGGCGTTCTTCCTTTAGATGCTCTGAGCGCACCAATAGCAACATCTGCTGTTTTTAAATGTTTTTCTAAAACCTTCGGTACAATTACCGAAGTGAAAATACGAGTTCCTAATTGACTTTGTAATCGGCGTAAACGAGATGTTGAGTTGTCAAATACCTTAACGGTAGCACCCAAGCCTAAAGCTGCACGGGCAGCAAATTCGCCAACTGTACCCGCACCAATAATCACAACCTCAGTAGGAGAAATACCACTGATACCACCTAAGATAGAACCAACACCATTATTAGCATTACTTAATAATTCGGCGGCTACTAATATAGAAGTTCCACCTGCAATTTCTCCCATAGCTCTAATTACAGGATAGATACCAGCATCATCAGTGATCATATCATAAGCTACACAATTTAATTTTTTAGCAATTAATTTTTTTAAAAAATCTTCAGGTTGAACCGTTAATTGTAATGCAGAAAACAAGGTTTGTTTTGTTTGCATTAACTCAATTTCTAATAAAGTTGGTGGCGCAATTTTTAAAATAATATCTGCTTTAAACACATCCTCTGCCGATAATACAATTTCAGCACCTGCCTCGCTATAATCCGTATCTTCAAAATGCGCCGCTTTACCAGCACCTGCTTCTACAATAATACGATGCCCGTTATTAACTAATAATGCAACTGCATCTGGAACTAACGCTACACGATTTTCTTGAAACGCTGTTTCTTTCGGAATACCAATATATAATTTCCCCTTTTTGCGGGCAACTTCCAACATTTCTTCTTGTGGAGCATAAGCGCCTTTTGTTAAAGAAAACAACACATCTTTAGTCATTACCATAGTTACAAAATTTAATACTATTATTAATAATTTTTTCCTCTAAATCGTGGAGCATTACAATCATCTAATGCTTTTTTAGGTCTGAAAATAATACCAACTCTTAATTCTAATGTGCGATTCCACATCGTCACATCACCCACATGGAGGTAAATTAAATCAGGATTATAATGTAATTCTACAAAAGGTTTAAACTTACTATAGGTTACAAACTCAAAACCCAAAGCCACATCAGGTGTTACATTTAATTTTGGTACTGCTCCAGATACAGCTGCATAGGCAGGTGTAGCACGCATCACATTATATTCTATACGAGCACCAAGCATAATATAAGGCGTACCTCTATACCCTTCATTAAAAAAATATTTAAAATAATTATTCCACTGTATATTACCGTAGGTATTAGCAACTGCTGGTCCGCGCTCGCCTGTATAGCGGTTTAGCAAAGGACGTTCTATCGCTCCTTTATTACAAAATTCTATTTCTGTTTGCCAACGCACATGATCGTATTTTAAAAATTCTCCTAAAATTCCAACGCTAAAATTGAAATATTCAGCCGATCGGTGCGACGGTGCAGCATAGGTATGTAAAAACGTGGTATCATCAACTGGATGCGTATTTACATAACGATGACTCGACTCTGTAACACCAATAAATAAACCTACACCTCTAAAAAATTGTGCGTGTACATGCAACGACAGTTGACATAAAACACTAGCTATTATTAATTTCTTTATCATGATTATGCGCTTATCGTTTCTATAGTTGGATTTACTTTTTTAACCAATCCTTGTAATACTTTACCTGGACCAACCTCTGTGAAATGAGTAGCTCCATCAGCAATCATTTGTATAACGGTTTGAGTCCACTTAACAGGAGCTGTTAATTGTAAAATTAAATTTTTCTTAATTTCATCCGAATTTGAAACAGCATTAGCAGTTACATTTTGGTATACTGGACAAATAGGTTGATTAAAAGTTGTTGCGTTAATTGCAGCTTCTAATTCAACACGCGCAGGTTCCATTAATGGCGAATGGAAAGCACCGCCAACAGGCAATACTAAAGCACGCTTAGCGCCTACTGCTTTCATTTTTTCGCAAGCAATATTTATTCCATTGATAGAACCAGAAATAACTAATTGTCCGGGGCAGTTATAATTAGCTGCCACAACAACATCTCCTGCGTCTGTAATTTCTTTACAAATTGTTTCAATGATGGCATCATCCAAATTCAAAACAGCGGCCATAGTAGATGGTTCCAGCTCACACGCTTTTTGCATAGCCTGTGCACGTTTTGAAACTAAGGTTAAAGCAGATTCGAAACTCAACGTTTTATTTGCAACTAATGCTGAAAATTCTCCTAAAGAATGACCAGCAACCATATCAGGAACAAAAGAATCACCTAACGTAGATGCCAAAATAACTGAATGTAAAAATACAGCAGGCTGAGTGACATTGGTTTGTTTAAGCGCTTCATCAGTGCCATTAAACATAATATCTGTAATATTAAACCCTAAAATTTCATTAGCTTGATGAAATAGTTTTTTTGCGCTATCAGAGTTATCATATAATTCTTTTCCCATCCCAGGAAATTGAGAACCTTGACCTGGGAATACAAATGCTTTTTTAGTCATAAAATAAATATACTTATATAAGCTATAAATATAAGATTAAAAAAGCAATTTTAATTCTCGGTTTTATAAATAGAAACTAACGATAAGATGTTAGTTTTTAAAATTCAAAATGGATAAAGAAACAAACCCCTTATAAACCGAGGCTTACAAGGGGCTTGAATCACTAAATAAAAATTATATTATTTTGATTTTGTTAATTCGATTGTACAATCAATTCTAACATCTTCGCTTACTGCTACTCCGCCTGCTTCTAAAGCTGCGTTCCAAGTTAAACCAAAATCTTTACGATTTAATTTACCTGTTACTTTAAATGCATAACGCATCATTCCATAAGGATCTTTAACTACTTTTGAAGCTCCAATGGCAGTTAACATTACTATTTTAGTTACGCCATGCATAGTCAATTCTCCCGTTAAAATGTAAGAATTTTTCATTTTAGGATTCGCTTTCATTGACGTACTTTTAAATGTCATGTTAGGGAATTTAGCTACATCAAAAAAATCAGGGCTTTTTAAGTGACCATCACGTTTTTCGTCATCAGTATTAATACTGTTTACATCAATTTTAAAATCAATAGAAGCATCTGTAAAATCTGTTTCCGTTTTTGAAGATACTTTACCTTCATACATTTTAAATTTACCCTCTGTTTCACTCACCATCATGTGGGTTACAGCAAATCCCATTTTACTGTGAGAAGCATCTACATTCCAATTTGTTTGTGCTTTTGCACTTAACGAAATAGCCGCAACAGCTACTAATGTTTTAAACGTTGTTTTCATTTTTTGGTTTTATTGTTTTAAGTTAAATTAAATTTCGTTCACAAATGTATGCATAAATTTAGATGTTACAACATCTAAATTTAAAATAATTGTTAAATTTAGTATAAAAAGCTAATTTTGAGTCGATTATAAAAGAGCAAAAAACATATTCACCAATTGGCGTATTTGATTCGGGTTACGGCGGACTTACCATTTTAAAAGAATTAGTGGATACGCTACCTCAGTATGATTACTTGTATTTAGGGGATAATGCCCGTGCGCCTTATGGCTCTCGATCCTTTGAAACAGTTTACGAATATACCTTACAATGTGTCCATCAACTCTTTGATAATGGTTGTGAATTAGTGATACTTGCTTGTAATACAGCGTCAGCAAAGGCATTAAGAACCATACAACAAAAAGACCTATCCTTAATCGATCCTAAAAAAAGAGTATTGGGGGTCATCAGGCCTACTACTGAAATCGTAGGAAACTACACTAAAACCAACCATGTTGGCATTTTTGCAACAAGCGGTACAGTCTCTTCTCAATCTTACGTTATTGAAATAGAAAAATTCTATCCTGATATTAAAGTGTTTCAAGAAGCTTGTCCTATGTGGGTTCCCTTGATTGAAAATAATGAATTAAGTGGTGCGGGTGCAGAATATTTTGTAAAAAAACATATAGATCATTTGTTTTCACAATCACCAAATATAGATACCATCATTTTAGGATGTACTCACTATCCATTATTAAAATCGTTGATAGAAAAACATTTACCCAAACAAGTTACCTTATTAACGCAAGGACATATAGTAGCTGATGGCTTGAAAGACTACTTAATGAGGCATCCCGAAATGGAAACATTAATTTCAAAAAATGGCAGTGTTCAATTTTTGACAACTGATTCTGCTGAATTATTTGATAAACAAGCGAGTTTATTTTTTGGAAAAGACATACAATCTAAACACCTGAGTTTGAAATAATAGTTTATCTTTATAAATATCTTGAACCAATTTTCATGAAACTTTTTTTTAGCACATTATTCTTTGCGATAATACATTTTACCTTCTCTCAGACTGTTCAAAATAGCAACTATTCAACAGTGGGTTATATAAAAGATGATGGTTCTGTTCAAAATTCTAACTACTCTACTATTGGATACATCAAGTCAGATGGAACCGTTCAAAATTCTAATTATTCAACAGTGGGGTATATTAAATCTGATGGAACTATCCAAAACTCAAACTACTCAACAATTGGCTATATCAAGCAAGATGGCACGGTTCAAAATTCAAATTATTCGACAATAGGTTATATTAAAGAGGATGGTACTTTACAAAACTCTAATTATAGTACTATTGGATATGCTAAAAATATCAATAAAAAATGGGCCGCTTCAGCCGTTTTCTTTTTCTTTTATCATTTGAATTAAGAAGTATTATTTTAAAAATCAAATAACTTTCTTTAACAAAAAAATAGGTGTTTTTTCATTAAAAAAATTACCTTTACATCCTCCTTGAAAAAAATTAGTACATACCTTATTTTAATTGTAGCAATTGCGTTAACAAGTTGCGATGGTTATAACAAACTTTTAAAAAGTTCTAACTATGAGTTAAAGCTTGAAAGAGCACAACAATACTATGCTAAGGGTAATTATGTGAAAGCCATGGCTTTGTTTGAGGAGTTAATTCCTGTATATAAAGGAACTGACAAAGCAGAAGAAATTTATTACTACTATTCGTATTGTAATTATTACCAAGGAGATTACGGCTTATCTCAATATCATTTCAAAAATTATGCTCGTAGTTTTCCTAACGGGAAACATGCCGAAGAATGTTTATTCTTAAATGCTTATTGCTATTACCTCAATTCTCCAGCCTATCATTTAGATCAAACAGATACTAAAAATGCAATGGCCGAATTACAAAATTTCATTGATCAATATCCTGAAAGTTCTCGCATAGATTCATGTAATAAAATTTCTGATTTATTAAGAGGTAAATTAGAAAGAAAAGAACATGATATTACTATTCAGTATTTTAATATTGGAGATTATAAAGCAGCAATTGCATCTGGTAATAATTTCGCAAAAGACTTTCCTGAATCGCATTTTATTGATGAATTAATGTATACAACGGTTAACTCCTATTACTTATTAGCAATTAACAGTCTGGAAACTAAAAAGTTAGAAAGATTAAATTTATCTATAGAAAGTTATTTAAAATTAGTAGATTTGTACCCTAATAGTAACTATTCGTTAAAAGCCGAAAGCATTTACGAAAGTTGCAAGAAAATGAAAAGTAATATAAAAACACAGTAAGATGGATTTCAAAAAAAGCAACGCAGAACCAAGTACAGTAACTCGTGATATCAGAAATTTTGATGGACCAACGGGAAATTTATACGAATCAATTTCTATTATCTCTAAACGTGCTAATCAAATTAGCTCAGAAATAAAAGAAGAATTATCTGCTAAGTTAGCTGAGTTTGCTAGTAATTCAGACAATTTAGAAGAAATTTTTGAAAACAGAGAACAAATTGAAATCTCTAAACACTACGAAAAAATGCCTAAACCAGCATTAATTGCTATACAAGAATTTTTAGAAGACAAAACGTATTACCGTAACCCTGCTAAAGAAAACGTAGCACTTAAGTAATATTTTTTATAAAAAATATAAAACCCCATTAACTCATTGTTGATGGGGTTTTATTTTAAACACAAATAAAATATAAATTTAAAAAATTATGAAAACACTATTTTTACTTTTCGCCGTATTTTCTTTAACAACTGTATTTGCGCAAGATATTACGATCGTTCCTGGCACAGAATTTAAAGTGGATGATGGCTCGCATTACGACTATTATATTGGCAATGATGATTCGGGAGTTTACATTAAACGAACAAGTACCAAAGGAAAGGGTATTTATCAATTAATTCAAAAATTAGATCCTAAAACCTTGGCGGTTATCTATTCTAAAGGCTTTGAGTCAGAACGATTAGAAAGTATCAGCTATTGTTTTTTGAAAGAAGGTAAAATATTTATTTTTTCTCAAAAATTTGATAAAGTAGAAAAAAATCAATATTTTTTAATGAGACAATTTTCAGCCGCTACTGGTGATATGATAGGTGATGTGAAACAAGTAGCTTCTACGACTTGCGATCCTTTTTATGCTAATAATTTACATTTTAGTGTAAGCTTTTCTCCTGATGGAAAAAAATTCTTGGTTTTAGATATTAATCCGAATAATAAAGAAACTCCGCCCATTAATATTTATGAAACAGCAACACTAAAAAAAATAAGTACCAAAAATGTAATATCAGCATACAAAAAATCCACTATCAGTAGTTTTAATTACCGAGTAGATAATACTGGAGCTTTATTTTATTTATTTTATTATATGAAAGATTTTGATACCAAAACTAAAGGGTTAGCGGTAGCTAACGTTCAGCCAGAAATAGTACAAGCTATCATTACACCTTTAGATTTAGAAAAATTTGAATTGGTTAATGGAACCTTTCAATTTGTAAATAATAGTTTGGCTTTTTGTGGTATTTTTAAAGAAGACAAAGAAACTAAAAAACATGAAGAGAAAGGTATTGGTGTATATTCTTTTTTTATTGATGCCAAAACAAACAATATAACAAGTAAAGGCTTTGATTATTTTTCAAAAGATGTAAAAGAAAAATTAACATACAAAGATGGGTTAATTCAAGAAAGTCCAGCCGAAAAATTTTATTCATTCGAAGAAATTTTCACTGTCGGAGAAAGCGTGTATTTAATAGAAAGTCATTCCTATGCGATTTCCGGTAATAGTTATACTAGCTATGAGCGCGAATTAATTGTTTCTAAATTTAACAAAACAGGTAAATTAGAATGGATGAAAATTATTCCAAAATTCACAGCAAATAATATGAACAACTTTAACTATGTCGTTCGTAATAATAAGGTATATTTATTTTATGCCGAACATCCAAAAAACTTAGAGCGCACAACAGTTGATACCTATGAGCCTAAAAAATACGTAGAAATTAAAAATTACAATGGCTCTGTATTAGTATGCACTACTATTGACGAAAAAGGTAATTTAAATCGTAGCGAAGTATTAAGAAATGTAGGTTGGTGCTATGATCCTGTTTCTACTAATATTTTATTAGATAAAGATAATGCATTAGTATTACGAATGATTAATAGAGGAGCAGAACGTTACGATAAAGTAATATTGAAATAGTTAAGCATTAACTACCGAAAAAGCATTACAAACATAAAGTCCAGCTGTTTCCGTACGTAAGCGGCTATCGCCTAATGCAACCGGAAGGTAGTTTAATGAAGTAGCTAAAGTAATTTCATCTTTACTGAAATCGCCCTCAGGACCAATTAATACAAGCGTTGTTTTGTTTTTTAAAATATGTTGCTTCAAATGCTGTTTGGTATGTTCTTCGCAATACGCAATTAATTTCACATCAGCTGATGCACTTTTTATAAATGTATTGAAATCAATAACAGAATTTAATTTTGGTAAATAGGCTTGTTTACTTTGTTTCACGGCACTTTCGGCTACCTTACGTGTTCTATCATCCTTTACAACGGTTCGTTCAGAGTTATTACAACGTAAAAATGTAATTTCATCTACACCAATTTCTACGGCTTTTTCTACAAACCACTCAATACGCTCAATATTTTTAGTAGGCGCAATAGCTACGTGTAAGTAGTAATTGCGAGTTTTAGCTACCACCTCTTTATTACTTAAGGAAACAGCGCATTGTTTAGCGTGAGCAGCTACAATTGTTCCTATAGCTCTAATACCTGCGCCATCAATCACTTGTATGGTATCACCTACTTTGTGACGTAATACCTTCACACAATGCAACGACTCATCTTCATTTAAGATAGCTGCATTATTTTGTATAATTCCAAAAAATGTATTCATTAGTTTTTAAATTCTATGCCAATTGCAAAAGGCATTTCGGTGGCAACACGCCCCACTTTCCCAGGATTCCACTCAGGCATAAATTTCACAACACGAAGTGCTTCTTCATCGCAACCCATGCCAACCATTTTTATAACCTTAATGTCTTTTAATTTACCATCAATACCAACCGTAAATGCAACGTTAACCGTAATGGTAATCCCACTTTTTTTTACTTCCTCAGGAACAACCACATTTGCTTTGATAAAATCTAACATTGCTTGTTGGCCATCTTTGTATGACGGCGCTATTGGCAGTGGATTAGGGTGTTGATGAGCATTCGTTTCATTATTTTGAGTTGTATTAATGACGGTTGATGTAGATACGGTTTGAGTATTGTTTTTAGTAACCGTTTTTTTCTTCACCTTTTTTTTAGGGTGATGAGTTATCTTTTTGGTTGTATCTGAAGGCATTGAGTGTGATGCAAACATGGTGCTTACAAACATTGATAAAGCTGCTATTATTATAAATTTCGTCATTATTATTTTTTCAAAATTAGTTCCGTAAATTTACTTATAATAATCATAACTCATCATACTTGTTAATCAATGAATTATTTAGCACATAGCTTCCTATCTTTTAATCAAACCGACTTAATTATTGGAAATTTTATTGCAGATTCTATTCAAGGAAATAGATTTGAGGGGCTTACAGATGGTATTATCAAGGGTATTCATTTACATCGAAAAATAGATTCATTTACGGATTCGCATCCCATTTACTTAACCAGTAAACATAGATTTAGTAAAGACTTTGGTAAATATAGCGGCATATTAATGGATATGATCTATGATCATTATTTAGCTAAAAATTTCTCCCTATACTCTGCCCTACCCTTACAAAATTATTGTTCCGATTTATATAAACTATTAAATGAGAACAATCATTATTTACCTGAGCCTGCCAAACGGTTTTATGGCTATATGACAGAACACAACGCCTTATATAATTATTCATCTCTGGAGGGCATGGAGACTGTTTTAACACACTTAAATCATCGCATTAGGCATCGTTACCAGCTTAATGAAGCTATTCCGTTAATTGAAAAACACAATACTGAAATTGAAGAAGAGTTTTTTGTGTTTTTTGATGATCTTATTGATTTTTGTAAAAAAGAGATTGAAACATTGTTTAATAAACTTTAGAGCAATTATATTGTTGTAATGATTACTTTTGCACGAAATTTATTTAAAGACAGAAAATGATTACAACTGATTTAGCAATTATAGGAGCGGGGCCTGTAGGTTTGTTTGCCATATTTGAAGCAGGTTTATTAAAAATGCGTTGCCATTTAATTGATTATTTACCACAAGCTGGAGGTCAGTTATCTGAAATTTATCCAAAAAAACCAATCTATGATATACCTGGCTTTCCAAGTGTTTTGGCACAAGAATTAGTTGATAATTTATTGAAACAAGCGGAGCCTTTTCATCCATCTTATACTTTTGGAGAACGAGTTGAAACCTTAGAAAAAAGAGGTGATAGAGATTTTGTATTAGTTACCAATATGGGAACTGAGGTTCATGCCAAAGTAGTTGTCATTGCAGGTGGTTTAGGCTGTTTTGAACCTCGTAAACCTGAATGTGAGGGATTAACTAATTTTGAAAATGGTAAAGGAATTAATTACATGATTTTAGATCCTGAGAAATACCGTGGACAACGTATGGTAATTGCTGGTGGTGGAGATAGCGCGTTGGATTGGACTATTTTCTTAAGCGATGTATGTTCTGAATTAACGTTAGTGCATCGTTCAGAGTCCTTTAGAGGCGCGCCAGATAGCGTTAACAAAGTGATGAAATTAGCGGAAGAAGGCAAAATCAACTTATTATTAAATACCAATTTAACGTCTGTTTCTGGTTCAGATAAATTAGAAAAAGTATCGATGACAAACCCGAAAACGGGTGAAAACATTATGATTGAAACAGATCACTTAATTCCTTTATTCGGCTTAAGCCCAAAATTAGGGCCATTAGAGAATTGGAATTTGAATATTGATAAAAACGCCATTGAAGTTAATACCGACGATTACTCCACTAACATCGAAGGCGTTTATGCAATCGGCGATATCAATACTTATAAAAATAAATTGAAATTGATCCTATGTGGCTTTCATGAAGCGGCACTTATGACTCATAGTGCCTATAAATACATGAATCCAGGTGTTAAGTATACCATGAAGTATACAACAGTAAACGGGGTTAATGAATTTTAATATTCAATAAAAAAATAAAAAACTTCTCAATAACTTTTAAAAAGCATTGAGAAGTTTTATTTCGTTTCTATATAAAACTAATTTTTTATCATTTTCCAATTGCTTTAGTAATCGTGAAATAACAACACGACTGGTTCCCAGTTCTTCAGCTATTTGATTATGAGAAAGCTGAATAGCTGATTTACCAGACACTTTCGCTTTCTTTTTTAAGTACTTCACCAAGCGCTCATCAAGTTTATGAAAGGCAATAGTTTCTAGGGATTTTAAAAGTTCATTGAAACGCT
>JANYGR010000331.1 GCA_025359355.1 Bacteroidota bacterium
ACCAATTCTTTATAATCTACTTTTGGACCAAAGCCTAAGGCATTTTTTAATGTATCTAACATGATATTATTTTTTAAGGATTTATTATTTATGCGTGATGATGATGGTGTTCGTGTTTTTGCTGTTTGTATTCTTTTTTAAATTTATAAAAAAAGTTTAACCAAATTAATCTTGACCATCGTAAAGTTAAGGGCGCTACTACTACAATAAATACCGTAATAAAGATAGCAAAAGGTAATAAATCCCAATGCAATACATAACTTTGAAGCGCGTACCAAATCATAAACCAGCCCGAAGAGATTGCATACGACACATACAAAGCGCCATAAAAAAAGCTGGGCTCATGTTCATACTCTAAATGGCAATGACTACATGTTTTGTGAAGTTTAAACATTTTAGATAAATTATAAGAATTATTAGATTCAAATACATTCCCTTGATGGCATCTTGATATCATTTGTATAAATAAAAAATTCTTCAAGATTATTAAAATCTTGAAAGATTGTGAATAATCTTTAGATGAGATTACTGCGTTATACCTCCTCCTCACGACGAATGTATTAGTGGCATTTAAAATAATCAAAAGTTTCTTTGCAATCGTCGCACTTATACAAGGCTTTACAAGCAGTAGAACCAAAGCGGCTGATTAATTCAGTATGCGTGGAATTACAACGCGGACAAATAACCTTATCGGCTACCGTAAATAATTTGGAACAAGATGAGTGACTAGGTGGAGCAATCCCATAATTTTTAAGTTTAAGTTTCGCTTCTTGTGTGAGCCAATCGGTTGTCCAAGCAGGCTCGTATGTTAACTCAACTTTTACTTTAGGAATATGGTGTGCAGATAAAATCTCTTTGATCTGATCTTCTATCATGCCCATTGCGGGACAAGCTGTATACGTAGGTGTAATCGTCACAACATACGTATCATCAACCAATGTGACGCCTCTTAGTATTCCCAAATCTTTGATCGTAATTACAGGAATCTCTGGATCAGGGATTCCTGCAATGAGATCATAAACTTCTTCTGAACTATAATTCGATGTTACCATTTAGCATCAGGATAAGCTCTTTGTAAATATTGCATTTCGGATAAGATATGCCCTAAGTTTTCAGAATGTATTCCTTTTTTACTGCCTGTTTGCATGTATGAGTCTATAGGCATAATTAGCGTTGCTTCTGTTAAAGCGGTTTTAATATAATCTTGCCATTTAGCTTTTAAAGGATGAGTATCTACTGCAATATGTTGGTGTAATAAAAACATATCTAAATGATCCATTTCAAAAAATTCACCTGTATACATCCATAAATCATTGATAGCAGTTTGCATGCGTTTATGGCTTTCTGCAGTGCCATCGCCTAAACGAATAGTCCATTCTACTGAATGTTGCATGTGATACTTTATTTCTTTCAATGTTTTAGTCGCTATAGCGGCCAGAGTAGCATCTTTACTTTTTTCGAGTTCAGTGTAAAATAAATATTCAAACACTGAAATAAAAAGCTGACGTGCAATAGTATGTGCAAAATCGCCGTTTGGTTGTTCAGTCATTAAATAATTATAATAATGATTTTCTGAACGACGGTAAGCTAAATCGTCTTCTGTTTTTCCTTGCATTTCCAGTTCACAAGCATACTTTAATAAAGCTTGCGTGCGACCGATCATATCTAAAGAAATATTAGTGAGTGCTAAATCTTCTTCTAAAATAGGACCTTTACTGCATAATTCAGACAAACGATGTCCAAGTACCAACGCAGAGTCTCCTAAGCGAAGAGCGTATTTATATGTGGCTTCTTGAGTGTTCATAATAATTAGTTTAAATATTTTTTGCGCCTTCTGGCATAACATAAAAAGTTGGATGACGGTAAATTTTATCATTTGACGGATCAAACAACATGTCATTATCATCCGGATTAGAGGCTACGATATATTTTGACGGCATCACCCAAATACTGGTTCCTTCTCCTCTGCGTGTATAAATATCTCTTGCATTTTGAAGAGCCATTTTTTCATCCGATGCGTGTACGCTACCTGCATGCATATAAGGAAGACCCGCTTTACTTTGTATAAATACTTCCCATAAATCTAATTGTGTATCTGTTGCCATGATATTATTTTTTTAAACGGTTTGTAATTCTTTTTTTAGATGTTTTTGTTTATAAGCTAAGGCTGCTTCTCTTACCCATTCACCTTCTTGGTGGTATTTGATATGATGATCTAAACGCTGTTTATTGCAAGGGCCATGACCTTCAATCACACGATGGAACTCATCCCAATTAATTTCACTGATCTTGTAATGTCCTGTTTTTTCATCTAATTTGAAATTTTTATCCGGAACAGTTAAACCAATTAATTCGGCTTGAGGAATCGTTTTATCAATAAATTTTTGACGTAACTCATCATTGGTTTCTCTTTTTATTTTCCACTTCACAGCATTACTACTATTTGGCGAATCGGTATCATGTGGGCCAAACATCATTAAGGACGGCCACCACCATCTATTCATTGCATCTTGCGCCATGGCTTGTTGGTCTTTTGTCCCCTTCATCATCTTAGCCATAATTTCATAACCTTGGCGTTGATGAAAACTTTCTTCTTTACAAATACGAACCATAGCTCTACTGTATGGCCCATAAGATGTGCGTTGTAATGACACTTGATTTACTATAGCTGCGCCATCTACTAACCAACCAATAGCACCAATATCAGCCCAATTTAATGATGGGTAGTTAAAGATGCTAGAGTACTTGGCTTTACCTGATTGTAATTGTTCAATAAATTCGACACGAGAAACGCCTAAGGTTTCAGCAGCGCTGTATAAATATAAACCGTGTCCGCCTTCGTCCTGAATTTTAGCTAACAAAATTTGTTTTGCTCTTAAACTGGGTGCTCGCGTAATCCAATTGCCTTCAGGTTGCATACCTATTACTTCGGAATGTGCATGTTGAGACATTTGACGAATTAAATGTTTACGATAAGCATCAGGCATATAATCTTTTGCCTCGATATGCTCGCCATTATCAATTCTTAACTGAAAATGAGCATCGGAATGTTCGTTGTGCATAGTTGAAATTTTTCTCTAAGGTATTTCAACTATTCTAAAAGGTATATGATAAACGTCAAGAATGACAGATGATATATATCAGATTAATCATTAACCAATAATATCATAAAGTCCCCAAAACAGTAGTATTAAACCTATAGTAGTAAAACTATACATTACCATGGTAAAAGATTGATTGGCGTGGAAATTAAAAACAGTGATGATAAAACCTAAGAGTAAAAACATAGCGCCAAAACCTAATTTAACTACACCGTTTTTGGTTTTTACTGCATGACGCACTTTTTTTATTTGTGTTAACATTTCAGCAATCATCATAGGATCGTCTGTTTTGCATTTCAATTGTCTTTCAATCTCATCAAAACTTTTATTGGCATCTGCTAAGTGCTTAGCAAATACATATAAATTTTCCCATTGTTCTTCTTTAGCTGATTGATTCATAGTTTTTTACTTTATTAAACTAATTTACAAAAAAGTTTAATAATATATAACTGATTTTTGTCATAAAATACAATTACAACAGAAAATTGAAATAATATTAATTATAAATCATGCTTCTTAAAAAACTCTAATTTAGAGTTGAATAAAGC
>JANYGR010000394.1 GCA_025359355.1 Bacteroidota bacterium
TCCTGTTCCTTTTGCAGATGAAGCATTTATTAAGAAAGTAGAAGAAAAAATTGTTATCCCAACTATTAATGGCTTAGTAAAAGATGGGATTGATTACCGAGGATTTATTTTTATTGGATTAATGAATTGCGATGGAGAACCGTCTGTTATTGAATATAACTGCCGTATGGGAGATCCAGAAACTGAAGTCGTAATACCTCGTATCGAATCTGATTTATTAGATCTTTTAGAAGGCGTTGCTACCCAAACCTTACATCAAAAACAATTTTCAGTAACATCCGATATTGCAACTACCGTTGTGCTTGTATCTGGTGGTTATCCTGAAGAATACGAGAAACATAAAGTTGTAACAGGCATTGAACATCATACTACAAGTCATGTATTTCATTCGGGAACAACGATGAAAAACAATGACGTTGTTACAAATGGCGGACGTGTTTTTGCAATCACCTCTTTTGGAAAAACCATTGAAGAAGCGATTTCTAAAAGCATGAAAAGCGCCGAAATGGTTACCTATGAAGGAAAATATTATCGAAACGATATTGGTAAAGATTTAATGAATTGGAAGTAATTTCTAATAACAACAATGATAAATATTCAAGTAGATAAACTAAGTCTAATTAACTTCTCTCTTAAAATGGCAAAGGAGTTACTACTTGAAAATGGCGAATACTACCCTATTGCTTCAAGTATAAACTTAAATGGTGATACAAAACCAATAATGTATTTTGACGGAAACGAAAATCCATTGTGTGAAGATATAATTACAAAGTATCTCGAAATACTAGAAATGAAAATCAAAAATTCTGAAATTAGAGCTTATTCGATAGCTTATGACGTAAGGGTATCAAGAAATAGTGAAAGCGAAAAGACAGATGCAGTTGCAATAAAAATAAAACATATAGAAACAAAAGAAATAATTATTTATTATTATCCATATATTTTTAGTCAACAAAGAAAGTTGACAATCGGTGACAGCTGGGGCGAAATACAGTAATAATTACAACGCCTCTTTAACCTCTGCAATAACGGCTTTTGAGTTTCCTATATAAATTTTATTATTTAGTAAGATGACTGGTCGTTTTAAAAATGTATATTCTTCTAAAATAAATTTTTGATAGTCTCCTTCAGTTAAAGTCTTTGATGCTAAGCCTAACTCTTTGTATTTACGGGCAATTCGGCTAAACAAGGCTTCATAACTTCCAGCTAAATTTTTCATTTCTTCTAACTGAACGCTTGTTATTTTTTCAGTTTTAATATCTTGAAAAACAAATCCATTTTCTTTTAATTCTAATTCGGAGATGATGCGTTTGCATGTATCGCAAGTGGAGAGGTAATATATTTTTTTCATTATCAGTTATTTTTTTAACACAGAGAAACTGAGTTAATGAGTTCACTGAGTCTATTTTATAAATATAAAAAAACATTCAACATAAATCATCAACTCTATCTAAATTTACACCAATCATAATAAATAAGTAGTCAAAACCACATAGATACATAGTTCACATAGAATGCTTATTTACCTATGTTTCCTATATGCCTATGTGTTTTAAAATGGACTGAGTATTTAATATAATTAATATTAGATCATAAAAAAAGAGATGCAAATTCTGTGCATCTCTTTTTAACTCTATAACTCTGTGTTGATTTTTCTTATCCCAACATTTTCAAGAAATCAATTTCTTTTTCAGTTAAAAAACGAAACTTACCACGAGGTAAATCTTTTTTAGTTAAACCTGCAAAAGCCACACGATCCAGTTTCATAACTTCATAACCTAAATGCTCAAACATACGACGTACAATACGATTACGTCCACTGTGAATTTCAACACCTAACTCTGATTTACCTTCACCAACATACTCTAAAGCATCTGGTTTTATTAGACCATCAGATAATTCAATACCTTCAGCTATATGTTTAAAATCTTCTGAGGTAATTTTTTTATCTAATACTACATGGTATATTTTACGAACCAAAAATTTCGGATGCGTTAATTTAGCAGTCATATCACCATCATTCGTAAACAATAAAATACCAGTGGTATTTCTATCTAAACGACCAACAGGATATAAACGTTCTTTACAAGCGTTACGGGTTAACTCCATAACGGTTTTACGTTCCTCTGGATCATCCATCGTTGTAATGTAATCCTTCGGTTTATTTAATAATAAATATTTTTTTACTTCATTTTTAATAGGAACGCCACCGTAAGAAACAACATCTGTTGGGTTAACTTTATAACCCATTTCTACTACAATTTTACCATTAACAGTTACAACACCAGTTGCTATTAAAACGTCTGCTTCGCGACGAGAACAAACACCTGAATTTGCTACATAACGATTTAAACGCACAGCTCCATCACTTACATTTTTTTGAGTAGATGTTTTAGAAGGTCCTACTTTTTTAGATCTTTCTACAACACGCTCTGGCTTTGATAAACGAGGCGTATAAGGCTTTTTATCATCATCGTATGTTTTACGGGGTCTGTCTCCAAAACTTTTAGATTCTCTTTTTTCAGTAAAATCACCTTCGCGTTTTGCGAAAGGTTTTCTTTCACCATCATTAAAACTTGAACGTGGTTTTCTGTCTGAGAGAGAATCATCTCTTTTTGTGTAAGACCGTTTTTCTCCGTCTTCGCGTTTAGCATAAGGCTTTCTTTCGCCATCACCAAAGCTTTTGCGAGGAGAAGCGCTTTCATATTTACCATCTTCACGTTTTACAAATGGTTTTCCTTCCCCATCGTTAAAACTTGAGCGTGGTTTTCTATCTGAGTATGAATCATCACGTTTTGTATACGAACGTTTTTCACCGTCTTCACGTTTAGCGAATGGTTTTCTTTCGCCATCACCAAAACTTCTGCGAGGTCTGCTTTCCGAAGATGAATCATCGCGTTTTGTATAAGAACGTTTTTCTCCGTCTTCGCGTTTAGCATAAGGTTTTCTTTCGCCATCGCCAAAACTCTTGCGTGGAGAGGCACTTTCATATTTACCATCTGCTCTTTTCACAAATGGCTTGCTTTCGCTATCACCAAAGCTTCTACGAGGTCTAGATTCTGAACTAGAATCATCGCGTTTAGCAAACGGTTTTCTTTCTGATGAGTAGGGACGTTTTTCTTTATCTCCAAAACCACCAGTTGATTTTGAACGGAAGCTACCATCTTGGCGTTTACCAAATGTTCTTTTTTCTCCTGAAAATGATTTTTTTTCATCATCGCCAAAAGTTTTACGTGGCCTGCTTTCGTCACCATCTTCGCGTTTTTTATAAGGGCGTTTTGGTTTATCTGAACTTGAAAACGATTTACGTTTATTAAAATCTGACGAACCACCTTTTGAAAACGTTTTTCTTGGTCCTGAACTTTCTCTACTCATTGTAATTTATTTTTTTGCAAATGTACTCATTTATTAGGGATTAGTGGCTAGTGTTTAGGTATTAGTGGGATTTTAGTGTGGAATTACACAAAAAAACTATCTTTGTCAAATGTTGGATTTAGAATATAAAAAGGCTTTAACTCAGTATTTAGAGGGTTTTGTAAGCGAACGTCGCCTAGGGAGATTAAAAGAAGTACTAGAAGAAAGAACCAATCACGTCACGGTTGTACTTGAAGATGTATATCAATCGCACAATTTTAGTGCTGTGTTGCGCAGTGCCGATATTTTTGGCATACAAAGTATCAATTTTATCGAAAATAGAAATAAATACAAAATCAGTGAAGACGTGTCGATGGGCTCTACGCAATGGCTTACGCTTAATCGCTACCAAAAACATGAAAATAATACCAAAGCTTGTCTTTCTGAGTTAAAGGCAAAGGGTTATAAAATAGTAGCGACTTCGCTTCATAAAAACTCGGTTTCATTAAGTGAATTAGATGTAACACAGCCCATAGCTTTAGTATTTGGAACAGAATTAACAGGCATCACAAAGGATGTGGAGGATATGGCTGATGAATTTGTGAAATTACCGATGTATGGTTTCACCGAGAGCTTCAATATCAGTGTTTGCGCTGCTTTATGCATGTATGAACTCAGTACAAAGATCAGAAAAGAAGTCCCGAATTATCACCTATCTGATCTTGAAAAAGAAGATATTTACATCGAATGGTTAAAGGCATCTGTCAAAAAAAATGACCTAATCATTAAGGAGTTTGATGATAAATTCAGCGCATCTTAATTCATACTTATTTTTAGGTTAACCGCCGATACTGACGGTTTTTTTGAAGAAAAAACGGCAGTTTTGTAGCTATTTTTAAGAATATTTGTATATTTAACAAATGGAATTTTCTGCATCACAAATAGCAGCCTTATTAGGTGGTACCGTTGAGGGAGACGAAAATGCGTCTGTATCAAACCTATCTAAAATAGAAGAAGGTCAAATAGGTACATTATCGTTTTTAGCAAACCCAAAATATACCAATCATATTTATGATACCAATGCGAGTATTGTTATCGTTAATAAAACATTAACCCTCGAAAAGCCAATAAAATCAACCTGTACGCTTATTCGTGTAGACGATTCTTATGCAAGTTTTGCGAAATTATTGGAACTTTATAACCAAGTAAAGGGTCAAAAAGTGGGTATTGAACAACCTTCTTTTATTAGTGAAAACGCCTCATACGGCACAGATTGCTACATTGGAGCCTTTGCTTATTTAGGAACTAATGTGAAAATTGGAAATAATACCAAAATATATCCACACGTGTATATTGGCGATAATTGCACTATTGGCGACAATACCACTTTATTTTCAGGTGTAAAAATGTATCACGACTGCCATATTGGAAACAATGTAGTCGTACACTCAAGTACCGTAATTGGCAGCGATGGCTTCGGTTTTGCACCACAAGACGGAAAAGAATTTGCTAAAGTACCACAAATAGGAAATGTGGTTATTGAAGATAATATCGAAATTGGCTCTAATTGCTCTATTGACAGGGCAACGCTGGGTTCAACTATTTTGCGCAAAGGTGTTAAGTTAGATAACTTGGTTCAAATTGCACATAATGTTGAAGTTGGTGAAAACACTGTCATTGCTGGATTATCAGGAGTTGCAGGCTCTACTAAAGTTGGAAAAAATGTGATGATTGCCGCTCAAGTGGGAATTGTAGGGCATATTAAAATTGCTGATGGTGTAAAAATTGCTGGTCAAGCAGGAGTTGGATCATCCATTGAAAAAGAAAATGAAATTGTACAAGGCTCTCCTTCCTTCCCATTAGGCGATTTCAGAAGAAGCTATGTGCTTTTTAGAAGTTTACCAAAATTGAACGATCGAATAAGAGATATAGAGAAAAAATTAAAATAATTTGATGATTTGTTAATTTGATGATAACCAATTATTAAAAACTAAACATTAAAAACTAAGAACTAATTAACGATGAGTGATAAACAAAGAACGATACAAAAAGCGGTTTCCATCACTGGAAAAGGCTTACACACAGGGGCTCCTGTAACTTTAACCTTTAATCCTGCACCAGAAAATCATTGGTTGAAATTTCAACGTATGGATTTAGAAGGACATCCAATTATTGACGCCGATTGCGATTTAGTAGTAGATACTTCTCGTGGTACAACTTTAGAAAAAAATGGAGCTCGTGTTCACACAACTGAACATGTATTAGCAGCTTTAGTTGGCATGGGTATCGACAATTGTTTAATTCAAGTAACTGGCCCAGAAATGCCAATTATGGATGGTAGTGCTTATAATTTTATTGAGATATTAGAAACAGCAGGTATTACAGAACAAGAAGCAGAACGCGATTATTTTGAATTAACCGAAAATCTAACCTTTGAAGATCCTATCAAAAAGGTAGAAATGTTAGCTGTGCCGCAAGATGAATTCAGAATCACGGTAATGGTAGATTACGGCAGCGAAGTATTAGGTACACAGCACGCTTCGATGTATAGTATCAACGAATTTAAAAAAGAAATTTCACCTTGCAGAACCTTTGTGTTTTTACGTGAATTAGAGGCATTACTTGCTCACAACCTAATTAAAGGTGGTGATATGGACAATGCCATCGTGTTAGTGGATAGCGAATTGCCTAAAGAAAAATTAGATCATTTACGTAAAGTATTTAATAAGCCTGATGTTGAAGTGAAAGGACGTGGCGTATTAAACAATACAGCTCTTCGATTCTTTAACGAACCTGCTCGTCATAAATTATTAGACATCGTTGGAGATTTAGCATTGGTTGGAAAGCCTTTAAAAATACATGTATTAGCTGCTCGCCCCGGACATGCTGGTAATGTTGACTTTGCAAAGAAATTAAAAGCCTTAGCTAAAATTCAGAAAGCAGAAAAGGATTATCCAAAAGTAGATTTAAACAAGCCTCCTGTTTTAAACATCATGGACATTATGAAAATAATGCCTCACCGTCAACCAATGTTATTAGTTGATAAAATTATGGAGTACTCCGAGAATCACGTCATTGGTGTAAAAAACGTAACATTAAACGAAGAATTTTTTAAAGGACACTTTCCTGAAAACCCTGTTATGCCAGGTGTACTATTAATAGAAGCAATGGCACAATGTGGTGGTATCTTAGTATTAAAAACCGTTCCCGATCCTGAAAATTATTTAACTTACTTTATAAAAATTGATGGTGTTAAATTCCGTCAACAAGTAATTCCTGGCGACACTGTAGTGTTCAGTTTAAACTTAGTAACTCCTATACGCCGTGGTATTTGCCACATGCGAGGCATTGCTTATGTAAATAACAAACCAGTAATGGAAGCCGAAATGATGGCCCAAATTGTGAAAGTAAAAGGTGTTGACGTGAAGGCTGAAAAAGAAGTTGTGGCTTAATTTATAAGTACGTATATTTGTACTTAATTAAATACTTACTATTATGATAGCTGCAAATTATTCCGAATTACGTACCGACTTAAAAAACTATTTGGATAACGTTGAAGATAATAACGAAACACTTATTATTAAACGTGCTAATGGCAAAGGCGCAGTCATTATTTCATTGGCTGAGTATAATTCGATCATGGAAACATTACATTTATTAAGCTCACAAAAAAACGCAGATAGACTTCATAAATCTATTAAGCAAATGAAAGCTAGTAAAAGTATCAGTGTAAAACTAACTGATTTAAAATAAGTTAAGATGCGCATTGTTTTTTCTGAAATTGCTTGGGAGGATTATACCCGTTGGCAATTGGAAGATAAGAAAATGGTCAAAAAAATTAACGAGTTAATTAAAGCTATCAAAACAAATCCCTTTGATGGAATTGGCAAACCAGAGCCTTTAAAGTATGATTTAGCAGGGTTTTGGTCAAGAAGAATTGACAGAGAACATCGCTTGGTTTATCAAATTCAGGATAAAAATTTACTAATATATAGTTGCAAGTATCATTACGATTAATCGAATGAAAAAATATCTTCTCATATTTATTACCCTACTTTGTTATCAAATTTCATTTTCACAAAATGAAAAAATTCATATTAGTGGTAGAATAACCTCTTTAAATTCTGACAAAAAAATAGAAGCTGTTAAAAATGCGCTTATTCATTTAAAATTAAGTAATGGCGGAATGTTTGAAACAAAATCAAACGATACAGGGCATTATTTTTTTATAGTAAAACCATTTAAAGGTATTGCGCAGTTGAGTATTGTTACCGAAAAGCTAACAGCTTTTGTCAAGTCAAAATCAACTAGTTTTTTAGCAGGTAAAGATACATATACCCTCGATTGTTCAGTATTACAAAACGTTATAGCTGATTTTAGTCTTTCAATGAATCCTGGCTGCATATTAACAAGTCCTCCTATTATTTATTTTAACCAAAATTCAAAAAAACCTCACTGGAAAAAAGACAGTCTTGCTACTGAAAACATGACTCCAGAAGAAATCATTAATTTTTATTATGAACTTATGAAATCTAATCCCAAAATAGTAGTGGAAATTAGAGGGCATGCTGATTATAAAGAGAAACATAAGAATAAATTATCTTTAAAACGTGCTAAATATTTAGCCAAGAACCTTATTAATAGAGGAATTGAAAAAGAACGAATATATGTAATTGGAGAAAGTAGTTTGCAAAAAGTGATAAAAGATGAAGATATAAAAACCACTAATACTCCTGAGGAAAAAGAAAAACTTAATCTACAAAACAGAAGAGTAATACTGAGAATTATAAATTGGGATTATATTCCTAAAGAGAATAATAAAAGCTCAAAATAAACTCAAAATATTTCTTTATATTTGATTGATTAAAATCAACAATCTTTTATTAAATCTATCATAACTAAAAATATGATTTCACCTCTTGCAAACGTTAGCCCTAAAGCCAAAATTGGCAAAAACGTTACTATAGAAGCCTTTGCTACCGTTTACGAAAATGTGGAAATTGGCGATAACACCTTCATTCATCCTAATGCTGTTATTTACCCTGATACAATTATAGGTAGTGACTGTCAAATATTTCCAGGTGCTATTATTGGAATTGTTTCTCAGGATTTAAAATACAAAGGCGAAAAATCAAATACAGTCATAGGTAATAATACCATCATCCGCGAATACGCTACCATACACAAAGGCACAGCGGATAAAATGACAACTTCTGTTGGCAACAACTGTTTATTAATGGCATATTCTCATGTAGCACACGATTGCATTATTGGTAACAATGTGATTTTAGCAAACTACGTAGGATTAGCAGGGCACGTAACTATTGAAGATTATGTGATTGTTGAAGGTTACGGAGCTATACAACAATTTTTAACTATTGGCGCACATAGTTTTGTTGCAGGTTGTTCTCAAGTACGCAAAAACATACCTCCTTATATTCGAGTAGCGCGTGAGCCATTACAATATGTTGGCGTTAATACAGTTGGCTTGGCTAGACGAGGTTTTGATAAAGAAACAATTAATGCCATTGAAGACATATACCGTTTAGTA
>JANYGR010000410.1 GCA_025359355.1 Bacteroidota bacterium
TTCAAACGATTGATACCATGCGCTAAAATCAAGTTGAGCTACATATATTTTTTTTATGGGAATATACGCGAACAAATTATATGCAAATTGATTCACTGAATTTATATTTTTTGAAATCTGAGTTGTTTCTTTAGTCACATCATTTTGCGATATTAAATCCATAATCGAATTTTCAGTTCTACTATACGACAGCGTATTATATAGCGCTCCCATAAAGGAATGCGTTAACGATAAATTATGACTTGTTTCAGGATTTAAAAAAGGATTTCCTTGATTGGCAGTGTATTGATCGATATAATATTTAAATGGATTCAATTGAAAGTAATCAGGGCGATTGATGCGACGGTTGTATGAAAATTGTATGTTATGTTTTTCTGAAGCCTTATAATCAAAACTAATATTTGGAAATAATTGAAAATACTCTCGTATCGTTTTTACATTAATTGTTTTATTAAAGCCTGTAGCATTAGTGTATTCGCCCCTTACGCCCAACTGCATCGATAGTTTTTTAAATTCTTTTTGATAGTTAAAATAACCAGCAGCTACTTTTTCGTAATATAAAAAGTTATTACTGTAGTTAATGTCGTTATAATAATTAGTGCTTGCAGTATCTTTTCGTTCAAACAAAAAATCATTATTTGTGTTTACTCCACTGTATTTTAAACCTGTTTCAATGGTAGTCTTTTTGGCGAGTGGTTTTTTTAAATTTATTGCTCCAATAAACATATCTATATTCGAATGGATCGTATTTTTATACACGTTTGGGTGTAAATTACTGACTAAATTATTAGATGCATCATAAAAATAATTTCCATAACTGTTATTTCCTTTTTCTTGATACTTGGTATAATTAAATGAAGCATCCACTTCTGCGCCCAACGTATCCAGCTTATGCAAGGCATTAACATTTATATTATTATTATTCCAATTATTTTTTACTGTGCTTAGAGCTTCCAAATAATTAAAACCAACGGTGTTATTTCCTAAAATATTGGTAATGTTTTTTCCAGATTCATTAGGGTTTCCTGTTCCTCCATCCCACACTATACCTAATGTTGTTTTATTATTTATAAACCAATCCACACCAAGTTTATAATCGTTAGCTTGATTTTGTTTTGTCTCCACACTTTTTTGATCAAAAATTAAATCTTCGCCTGTTGTTTTTATTCTTCTGTTTAATAAAATCGTTGTTAATCTATTACGTTGTATAGCATTAAAATTACTGGTGATTGCAAATTTTTCGGCTTTGTAATTTAAAGCAAACCCTCCATTGCCACTCCAAAATTCACCTCTACTGATACCTGCATTTACATTCCCATTAAAACCAATTAATTTTGCTTTTTTTGTTTTAATTTGAATAATACCAGCAGTACCTTCTGCGTCATATTTCACCGATGGATTTTTCATTATCTCAATAGTCGAAATTCCTTCCGCACTCATGCTTTGCAACATATTAGCTAATTGATCAGGAGAGAGTTGTTGCATACGCCCGTCAATCATAATCTTTACGCCTTTTTTACCTTGTATCGAAATATTATTATTGTTATCGATCGTTACACCTGGTGCTTTTTTTAATAAATCGTAAGCCGAATTACCCGCTGCTATGGCTGAATTTTCAATATTTAAGGTGATGTTTCCATTTTTAAATTCAACCAATAGTTTTATAGCAACTATATCAACCGCTTGTATATCTACTCCAGATTTTTGTACAACGATATCTTCTACAACAAACTCTTTTTGTGTAGCATTAATTTCAAATGGTTTAGAAATAGTTTTTTCCATGCCCACAACCATTGATTTGACAAGGTATTTACCGACTTGCACTTTTTCAAATTCAAACTCTCCATTATCTCCTGAATAAGCTCCTTTTACAATTGAGCTATCTACTGCTTTTAATAAAGCTACAGTAGCAAAAGGGATGGGCTCTTTATCGTTATTTAATAATTTACCTGTGATGTGTGTTTGCGCAAAGGAATGAGAAATACTGAACATTAGATTAATCAGTATTAATGTAAATATCTTATTCATAGTTTTATATTTTGTATACCACATATTATATTAAGTAAAAATACACTATGTGGTATACAATTTTATTTATCTTGTTGTTATTAGATTACTAAATTATTTTTTCTTAGTATGAATATGAATACCGTTCGTGTCTAATTTTACTTGTACGTCTTTATTGTCAACATCTACGCCATTTACAGTAATTTTAACGTCTTTTTCGGTATCATCCTCATCACTATTATTTTTATCAGAATTATCTGTAATTCCATCACAATCCAAGCATTTTAAACCATTAGCTGTCATAATCCATCGGCGATTTACCATATCGCCATCATAAGTGTTAGTTACATTTTCAATATCATACATTAAGCTTTCTATCGATTTATCCAGATAAACAACCTTACCAACAGGCACTTTCAATATAACGGTGACATCTTGTACTCTGAATTTATCAGCATTGTTCACTTTAAACAAATTATCAAATTGTATTAAGCTATCAATTTGAGATACATTGTATGAAATGTTTTTAGCTCGCTCTGTTGCCGAACGTTTATCGCCACCTTTAGCTTCTTTTACAATCACCAATTCTACTTTATCAGTTTGTGATTTAATGATATTCAATTGAGCATGTCCTAATAAATATTTCATACTATTGCTTGTACCAATCATATAATTATTATCACGACGATTTGTTTTAAAGCCTTTTTCGCCTTCTTCTTCATTATCACTAAAATTCAATTCCTGAGAATTCACAGGGGTTTCATGCATTTTAAGATACAGCGTATCATAATTAGTAACCGTTATATTTTCTCTCACCTTAGCTGTTTTATTAAAATCACTTCCCGTTTTTATACCCACATACAACAACATTAAAAAACCAACTAACCAAATGATACCAGCACTTAAATTGACCCAACGATTTCTGTAATTAATTTTAAATAAAATTTTAATACCTCCATAAATCATCATGATAATTGGTGTTCCAGCAAATATGGCAATACCAATAATTCCAATGTAAAAATCTTTTCCATCTAATAATAACATATCAATCCACTCACTTCCATTACTGCTGTCCATCATAAATGATAAGCCAAATACGGAACTTGTTAGTCCTAAGAAGAAAATAATACCAAAAACTACTAATAATACACCTACTATTTTTAACAAGACTCTTCCTACGTTACCTAATACATCTCCAAAAAAATCAATAATTTTTTCAGCGGCGTTTCGAGGTGCTTCACTATTTGAAGTCATATTTGAAAACTCTTTCCCGTATTTTTCCATACGTTTTTTCAATTGTTCCGCTTCTTCTTTTACGGCTTTAGATATATTATTAATATCTGCCTTTTCACCTTTCATAGCAAGCTTTTCAGTCATTGTTTTTGCTTCAGGTATAGCAATCCAAAGAATGATATAAATTAAAACACCTGTGCCTGCAAATACTAAAAGCAATGCTAACGCTATTCTCAACCACACTGGATCAAATCCGAAATAATGTCCTATACCAGAACACACCCCTCCTAATACCTTACTATCTCCATCACGGTATAAGCGTCTTTTTACAGGCTCATTATTAATGTACTCTGAATAATCCGAATTAGATGAGTTTTGAGAATGAGCTTGTTCGTCACCTGCAAATTCTTCTGGCTTTCCCATATTATCCATTACAAAATCCACATCGCTCATCAACACAACTTGTTTAATGGCACTGGTTTTACTTTGTAACATTTCAGCGATACGAGCTTCTATATCGCTCATAATTTCACTTCCGCCATCAGCCTTACTAAAATAGCCTTTAATGGTGTTTAGGTATTTACTTAATTTATCATAAGCATCTTCTTCTATATGAAAAATAATGCCGCTTATATTTATGGTTACTGTCTTATTCATGTTAAATGTTTTTGAGATTATTTTTTTGTAATAGTTTTATTAACGGCATCAACTAATTCATACCATGAAAGATGCAATTCTTTTAAATATGTTTCACCTATTTCTGTTAGCATATAGTATTTACGTGGTGGTCCCGAGTTACTCTCTTCCCAGCGATAGTTGAGTAAACCTGTATTTTTTAATCGAGTTAAAAGCGGATAAAGCGTTCCTTCCACTACTACTAACTTTGTTTCTTTTAATTTCTCAATGATTTCCGTTGGATAGGCATCACCCTGAGAAAGTATAGAAAGTATGCAGAGTTCGAGAACACCTTTGCGCATTTGGGCTTTAGTGTTTTCTGAATTTACCATGATTGTTATATTGTTTTAAAGTTAAATTGAATTCCGTAGGTGTGATTAGCTTTTAATTGATTTAAGGTCAATTTTAAAAATTGTGTTTCTATGGCTTGTTTTAAAATAGTATTGTTTGTATTAGCAATTACTAAATTAACTTTACCAATCTCATTAACCGTAAACACCACCTTTACCTCTTCGGTATGATTTGTTTCTTGAATAAAATTTGGAAATGTAATTTGATTTTTTATTTCTTTTACCACATTTACGCCAATGGTTGTAGTCTTATTTGGATTCTCTTTAGCTTGAGTATTAAATGTTAGTAATAAACCAGAAACTAACATGACAAGCGATTTTTTTATAGTTGTATTCATTTTTTAGTTTTAAGTTATTTAATATTTTACTTTTTATTCTTTCTCAATCAATGTCTTATTAAATCGCGTTTTCAATAAAGTACTTGTTTGACTTTCAATTTTTTTTACCGTGATAGCTATACAGGATAAAATCATTTGAAATTTAAAGAACGTTTTTTTGGTACTGTGCCATCTTTATTAGTTGGTGATGCAAAGATAGATTATTTATTTAGTACCTTGCAAGACATAGTACTAAATAAATTGATAACTAATTGATTTTCAGTGAGAATAATTTTTTAGGTTAACGAAAAAAAAGCGATTATATTTGTGTTTTATAAAATTATGCATAGTTGGGCCAACGATTTTTCGAGTTTATTTTCCATTAATGGATTAATTACTTTACTTACTTTAACAATTTTAGAGATTGTATTGGGGATTGATAATATCATATTTATCTCTATTGCAGTTGATAAACTCCCCCGTGAGCTTCAATCTAAAGCAAGAACCATTGGTTTGCTATTAGCATTAGTGGTTCGTACCATTTTATTGTTTTGTATAGGTTGGATTGCTGGTCTTGTTAATCCAATTTTTCATTTAGCAGGATATGGAGTATCTGGTAAAACGTTAATTCTATTTGGAGGTGGTTTATTTTTATTAATTAAAACATGGTCAGAAATTAAAGAAATAATTCATGGCGCTGAAGAAGAAATCTCTAAAGAAAAATCGGGCAAAAATACATTCTATGCTATTATTGTACAAATCATAATCATTGACTTTGTTTTTTCTTTTGACAGTATTTTGGCAGCAGTTGGTTTATCTGGAGATTTTTTAATTATGGTGTCGGCAGTTGTTATATCGATGATATTGATGATTTTATTTTCAGGTGTAGTATCTGATTTTATTAATAAAAACCCTGGTATAAAAATGGTGGCGCTTTCATTTTTGTTAGTAATTGGCGGTATTTTAGTAGGAGAAGCCTTAGTTGATTGTTACAACACTACTCTACCTGAGAATGCCCACATTGAAATAAATAAATACTATGCCTATTTTGCTTTAGCCTTTGCGATGATGATAGAGCTCTTTAATATCAGGGAACGCAAAATTAAACGTGCACGAGATTTTAAACAAGAAGATTTACCTAATATCTAATCTCGCAGCCTGGCAATAAGGCTTTGAGCTCTTCTATATATTCTTTACTAAAGCCATTGCCTCTTACATCTAACACAGTAAGGTTTTCAACCTGAGAAATAGAATCTGGTAGTTTTTGTAAATGATTATTTTTTACCGATAAGAAACGTAATTTTTTTGCCTTATATATTTCAAGTGGTAAACTTTGTAGTTGATTATTATCCAACACTAATACTTCCAAATTACTCAATCGTTCAAAATGTTTAGTCATATAAAACATATTGACATTGGTTAAATTTAAAAAATTAAGATTTGGTATTTTAAATATTTCTTTAGGAAAGCTATCTAATACACAGTTTTCGATAGTTACGTCTTTTAAGTTTTTTAAATAACGTAAACTTATTGGCAAATGTAGCGTGTCGTTTATCGAAGAAATTTTTAATGTTTTTAATTTACTTAAATACGCAATGTCAGCAGGAACACTGTCAAACTTGGCTGCGAAAAATTCAAGATAATTTAAATTGACTAGCTTTTTTAAATCAGGTGGAAAGCTTGTGAAATCATTATTAAAGCTTGCAAAATATAACAAATTATACAAATCAGAAAAGCCTATAGGATACGTTTTCACTTCGTTACCACTTAAAATCAATGCTTGTAAATCTTTTAGTTTTCCTAATTTGGCATATAACTTTGGGTCGAGTTTTTTATAACTCAAATCCATTTTATATACATTAGTATTGATATCAAGAGCCATTTTTAAATCCGTGTAAACCTGCGTTCCAAACGGACCATATTTATCGAATTCGCTTTGCGAAAAACACAGCTGTGATAATACTAAAAATAAAATTAAATGCTTTACCATAATCGTATTAACGAATATACAAATTATTTGAAATTGACATCAAGAAGTTTTTTTATTTAAACCCCATTTTACTCAACACCTCTAATTTATAGTGCATATCCAAAGAGTAATTAAGCGTTGCGTGATG
>JANYGR010000421.1 GCA_025359355.1 Bacteroidota bacterium
CGAAGCTGATTTAAAACAATGGAGTTCTGCATTTAATTCAGAGCCTGGCGATTTACTATTAATTATGGCTGGCGCAACTGAAAAAACTCAAAAGGCATTAAGTGAATTACGTTTAGAAATGGGTACGCGTTTAGGTTTGCGCGATAAAGATAATTTCTCTGCCTTATGGGTAGTTGATTTTCCTTTATTAGAGTGGAACGACGGAGATCCTAATTTATTAGCTTCTTTAGCTGGACGTTGGCATGCAAAACATCATCCATTTACATCTCCAAAACCAGAAGATATGGAATTACTTAAAACCAATCCTGGTGCGGTAAGAGCAAACGCGTATGATTTAGTAATTAACGGCGTAGAAATTGGTGGCGGAAGTATTCGTATACACGATAAAAACATACAAGCTCAAATGTTTGATTTATTAGGCTTTACCAAAGATGAAGCACAAAAACAATTTGGTTTTTTAATGAATGCTTTTGAATTTGGCGCACCACCACACGGCGGACTAGCCTTTGGGTTTGATAGATTATGCTCCTTGTTTGGCGGTAGCGATAGCATCAGAGATTTTATCGCCTTCCCTAAAAATAATTCAGGACGAGACATGATGATTGATAGTCCGAGTGAAATTAGTGACGAGCAATTAAAAGAATTGAGCATTTTATCTACGGTAAAATAACATCAACATCATGACCACGCTCGGCGTCATATTGTTTTTATGCATTGGTTTAATCTTAGGGTTAATTGGTGGTGGAGGCTCTATATTGGCCTTTCCTGTATTGTATTATATCATGGGATATAATACTGATGAAGCAACAACCTTTTCATTGTTTATTGTTGGATTAACCTCTTTAATAGGCGCTATTGACTATTTACGTAAAGGCGAAGTTAGCGTAGAAGCCATTTTAAGATTTTCAATAGCGTCTTTAATTACGGTGTTTTGTGTGCGAAAATTTGTAATGCCAAACATTCCAACTAATTTTCAATTGCTTGGATTTGATGTATCTAAACATTTTCTGACCATGGTATTACTTGCCATTCTTATTTTAGCATCATCTTACAACATGATTAAAAAACGTAAAGTTGATCGTATCAATCAAGTAAAATGGGATGAGTTTTCTAAATCTCCGTTAGGATTGCCTTTTGTTATCTTGTTAGGCGTGTGTGTAGGCTTTATAACGGGCTTTGTAGGCGTAGGTGGTGGATTTATTATTGTACCTGTCTTAATTTTCTTTTTACGTTTAAATTTTAAAAAAGCCATTGGCACATCTTTATGTATTATTGCTATTAATTCTTTAATAGGTTTTACAGGAAATTTTGGGCATCAACATATTGATTGGCTATTTCTACTTTTGATATCGACTATATGCGCCGTAGGAATTTTATTAGGGAGCAAATTATCAAATTATGTTTCTCCACAAAAGTTAAAACCTGCATTTGGTTGGTTTACCCTATGTGTGGGGATATATGTACTCATTAAGGAAACCATCTTGCATTAAAAAAATGGCAAAGTCAAAAGGCGGAGTCGTCAAAAAAATAATTTTTCTTCTCATTGTTTGTATCGTTGTGTTTGGAGGATATTGGACTTACGAAAATGTTTTTAAAAGTAATGTTCATCTTGATGGAAAAAAATTCACCTATATATACATTAAAACCAACGCTACCTTTGATGATGTTTTAGACGAATTGTATTCGGAAAACATTATTGATGATCATGCCAGTTTTGAATGGATGGCAAAGGAAATGAATTTGCCAGAACATATTAACCCTGGTAAATACCGCATAGACGCTAGCATGAGCAACCGCTCCATTGTAAAGATGTTGATCAATGCTAAACAAGAAAAAGTAAAATTATATTTCAATTCACAGATTAGAAACAAAGAACAGTTTATTGCTTATGTTTCTGATAAATTAGAAATCAACGATTCGGAATTAGAAGAGTTTTGTAATAACGAAACCATTTTGCAAGAACGGTTTGGATTAAATACTGACAACATGATGTGTTTGATTATTCCCGAAACTTACGAAGTCAATTGGAACACGCACATTGATGATTTATTTGCTTTACTGCAAAAGTCTTATAAAAGTGTTTGGACAAAAGAGCGATTGGCCAAAGCAAAAACAATTGGTTATACTCCATCCCAAGTATCGACGATTGCTTCGATCACACAATCGGAAAGCAACATTAAAACTGAGCAACAAAAAATTGCAGGTGTATATATCAATCGTTTAAAGCAAGATATGAAATTACAGGCAGATCCAACGATTGTGTTTGCTAATCAAAATTTCGATGCACAACGTGTTTTATCTTCTGATAAGGACATCGATTCACCTTATAATACCTATATGTACAAAGGTTTACCACCAGGACCTATTTGCTTAGTAAATCCATCAACCATTGATGCTGTATTGAATTATACAAAAAGCAATTATACTTACTTTTGCGCAAAGCCTGATTTTAGTGGTTATTCCAGCTTTACTAATGATTATTCGATACATCAAAAAAACGCGAAAGCTTATCAAGATGCATTAAATAAAAAAGGAATTAAGCGTTAATCAAAATGAGAAAATATCTTTTATTACTTTTTTTGTTTTATATCATAAAAACATTTTCTCAACCAAACATTGTGCCTTATAGGGTTTTGGACAAATGGACTTTTTATAAAAACTCAACTAAACAACTTTTTAATCAAAACTGGGATACAGTTTATATGTATTCAAATAATGTGGCTTGGGTAAAAACCAATCAACAATTTGGATTAATTGATACATTAGGAAAATATGTATATCCTTTGCAATTAGACAGTATTAGTGCGTTTTATGAGGGTGTTGCTAAAGTAAAAAACAAAAACAATAGGTTTTGGATAAACACTAAAGGGCAGGTTTTAGAAAAAGAACCGCACTTAGTTTATGGCTGTGGTGGTGGGTATGGTTATGGGTCATTGGCTTTTGGAAGTTACAAGCAAAAGAATAAATATGGTTTAATTATTTACAAATACGATAACAAAAACAAAAGAGACATTAATGACACACTACCTGCCATATATGATAAACTATTAGACATTTACGGCGTCTTTATTAAAACACAAATAAATAATAAAATTGGGTTAACAAGCCTTGGAACAGGAAAAGATATTACAAAGCACATTTACGATAACATTCAATTTAATAATGAAGAAAACGATGGAAGTCCAATGGCATTGCACAAGGTAAGCATCAAAGGGGAAATTGGATTTATCAATCAAAAAGGAAAACTAATTATCAAGTGTAAATATAAAACCGCAACTACGTTTTATAAAGGGTTAAGTTTTGTATCAACTCCAAGTAATTTATATTACTACATAAATTATAAAGGGTTTGAATACTATTCAAAAAAGATATTAAATAAATAAGGTTATTTCTTCTTTTTCTATATTCTTTTTGGAAGGGTAAGTGTCAAATAAAAATTGTAACGTTTCGGTAATATTATTTGACTTAATTTTTGGGTTGGTGTTTTTTGCCGAGTACCATGTTTCAATAATATTTGTGAAGCCTTCATCTACTTCGTCCAAAACAGTTACACCCATTTGTTTCAATGCGGCTGCATTACATTGTTGTTCGTAATGATTTTTAATAGGAATGCTCATCAATTTCTTTTCTAAATACAAGGCTTCGGCTGGTGTTTCAAAGCCGCCTCCTGTAATTAGTCCGTGACAACTCAATAAACTTTCATTAAAATAATTTTGAGTAACTGGATAATAAGTAATATTGTCTTCTACTCGAATAGACTCTATACCAGCCAAAAACCAATGAAAATGGATGTGTTTGAGCTTATTAAAAACAGCTAACAAGCAATGTTGTTGAAAGGATGGCAAATAAACGGTGATGTGTTTTAAGTCTTGAGTTTGAGCATTAATAAACTCTTCCTTGATAACAGGCGGTAAAATGAAAGAATCGTACGGTTGAAAATGAAAGCCAATATGATTAGACGCTTTTGCAAAATGTTTCAAAATGGCTTCTCCAACAACGCTTTTTTTATCTGGACGAGGAGTTGCATCCGACTGAAAACTGGCTTGATGACCCAGCTGAACAGAAGGAAGTTTTTTTAATTTACAAGCTAACGATGTTACTATGTCAAAATCATTAATAATAACGTCGTACTGATGAAGCGGTAGGGATGATGCATCCTTAAGCATAGTAAACGGCTTGATGTTTTTAATGATATCTCCGTAATTTAATCCACCGCATTTACTGTAATGCAAACTACAACCTTCGCTTTTGTATTTAATGGGTAGTTTAAAATCCAGATTCGCATTATTTCCGCTGATAAAAAAATCAACATTTCCGAACTCTTTTAAGTAAGGATAAATCTGTTGTGCACGGCTAATATGACCGTTTCCTGTAGCTTGCACTGCGTAAAAAATATTCATTTTATTGTTTTATTATGATGCTAAAATTTTTGAAACGATGTCTTCTTGTTCAAAATTATCGATGGAATGAATGAGGTTTAAATAATCTTTATCATAATTGAATATTTTCCAAGCACCATCATTGTATTCTAATGCTGTTAAATTTTCGATCCAATCTCCGCTATTTAAGTATGTAACACTTCCGTTGTCGGTTGTTACTTCCTTTATTTGAGGCATGTGTATATGACCACACACGACGTAATCATATTTTTTTTCAATAGCAATTTCTGCGGCTGTACTCTCAAAATCATTTACAAAGGCAACCGCTTTTTTAACACCATCTTTTACTTTTTTAGAAAAACTCATTTTTTCTCTTCCAAATATTTGCAACACCCGATTAACAAAACGATTAATAAGTATTAATACATCATATCCCTTTCCGCCCAGTTTTGCTAATAATTTAGCGTATCCCTTCGTGCTTGAATCAAATACATCTCCGTGAAAAATCCACGCTTTTTTTCCATCTAAGTTTAGCAAAAGCTTATCTACAATTTCAAGATTGCCCAATTGCAAGTCTGTATATTTTCGTAACATCTCATCGTGATTACCTGTAATATAATAAACATGTGTTCCTCGACTTGCCATTTTCATGATATGTCTCAATACATCCATGTGGGCAGAAGGGAAATAATTTTTACTGAAATTCCACATATCAATAATGTCTCCATTAAGAACTAATGTTTGTGGATTGACTGATTTTAAGTAGTGTAATAACTCTTTTGCGTGACAACCAAATGTACCAAGATGTACATCACTAATTACTAAAAGCTGTAATTCTCTTTTGCTATACATTATAAGTTTTTACAAATGTATGCTGGATATATTACCCTAATGTTTTGATTAGATTAAGAAATAATCATCTTATAAATAATACACTATTTTATTTATTGAATAACGGTCTTTAAAATTTTTTCTTTTATAGTTTGCGTATACGAATATCCGTAATCAAAAATTTCATCTGATTTTTTAACATCAAACAGCCCAAATTGGCTCATGTTTGGCGGTTCTATAAACACATCACACGTATTTATTTTTGATTTCACTGTGGTATTCATCGCTAAGTGAAAACTACGATCAATAATATCCTTCATGTGAATTTCACCCACTTCGGGTTTTATAGAATTGACATGACTTCCAATAATAACATCACATTTACCAATAAGTGGTTCAACAGGAAAATTATTAAGCACACCTCCATCCACAAAGTAAGAATCATTTAAGTATAAGGGTTGAAATACAAATGGAATACAACAGGATGCCATCAATGGCTGAGCAAGGTTTCCTGATGAAAAATAAACGATCTCTCCTTTTGAAAGATCTGTTGCAGCCACAACCAAGGGGATTTGAAGATCACTAAATTGATTATTTGGAAAATGTGTTTGATATAGTTTTTCAAAACCATTCATAGCAAACAAGCCTTGCTTTTTAATTAAGATGCTTGTCAAATTGAAAAAATCAGCTTCTTCAATTATTTTTTTTATGTCGTTTATAGCATAGCCTCCTGCATAAAAAACACCCGCAATAGCTCCTGCGCTTGTGCCGGAAATGATAGATGGTTTAATTCCCATTTCTTCCAAGGCTTTTAAAACGCCTAAATGCGCTATACCACGAGCTCCGCCACCTGATAAAACTATCCCAATTTTATGTTCCATATGATACGTTACTGTTATTTAGAATTTCATAACATACTATTACTCAAATCGCTCAAAGGCTTCTTTCTCTAAACCCTCTCTATGGTTTGGATGTGCTATTTTAATCAGTTCTTTTGCGCGTTGTTCCATATTCATACCAAATAAATTAACAGCACCATATTCTGTAACCACCCAATGTATATGACCACGAGTAGTTACCACGCCTGCACCTTGCTTTAAAAACGGCACAATTCGCGAAATACCTTTTGAAGTCATTGAAGGTATCGCAATGATTGGCTTGCCTCCTTCTGAAAGCGCAGCTCCTCGAATAAAATCCATTTGTCCTCCTATGCCAGAATATTGATACATGCCTATAGAATCCGAACAAACTTGTCCTGTTAAATCAATTTCAATAGCACTATTAATAGCGGTTACTTTAGGATTCTGACTTAAAATACGTGGATCATTTATATAATCAACGGCTAAGGATTTGATAATCGGGTTGTCATCTGCAAAATCATACAAGGCGCGAGTTCCCAATAAAAAGGAGGTTACACAGTAACCGTTTACTTTTTTCTTTTTACTATTATTAATTGTTCCGTTCTTTATTAATGGAATTGCGCCATCCGAAAACATTTCGGTGTGTAATCCTAAATTTTTATGATTGCTTAAATTTTTAAGTACTGAGTCTGGAATTGTTCCTATTCCTAGTTGTAAGGTAGCACCATCTTCTACTAATTCGGCAACAAGCTTTCCAATTTTATCCGTTGTTTCATTTGCGCCATCGCTGTAATTTACTTCCGGTAAGGGGTCTTCTATCCAAACAGCTGCGTCAAATTTACTGAACGGCACAAAGCCATCTCCATGTACACGAGGCATATTCGGATTTACTTGCGCTATTACTACTTTAGCGGTATCTACAGCGGCTCGAGCAATATCAACAGAAGTTCCTAAAGAACAATATCCGTGTTTGTCGGGCGGAGAAACATGAACAATAGCAACATCAAGCGGTAAAATATTTCGTGTAAACAAAAGAGGAATTTCACTTAAAAAAACAGGCACATAATCTCCTCGGCTACTATTCACAGCTTCGCGGTTGGATTTAGATACAAATAAAGAATT
>JANYGR010000438.1 GCA_025359355.1 Bacteroidota bacterium
TGTTAAAATAACATTTGTTGATACTGCATTGATTGGTAAGTTTACCACATTCGACAGCTTTACGTCTGAAATGTTACCAGCAAAATCAATTTTTGCCCAAGAACCCTTTAAACTAATATGTGTAGCTCCAACAGGGTAAACAATATCATTAATAGGCACTAAGCCATTAATAGTGATTACTCCAGTTACTGTTACTACAGTATATGGTTTAAACAAAATGCTGCCTAAAATTGCTTTGTCGTTGAAATTAAAGCCTTTTAACAACGCTTTAGCGGTTGGTAATGCAATAGCAACTCCGACGTTTCTTTTGCCTCTTACTGAGGTTGCATCTAGGTTTTTAACATTTGTCATCAATTTTGTTAATCGAGAAGCTACACGATTATCGGCAGCAGTCATTAACATGGTTCTTAAAGCACTTCTTAATAATTTGCCTGAACTTGCAGAAGAGCCGAATTCGGCCCCGTTTTCTCTTGTGCGGATAAAAGCTGGATCGTTTGCGATGCGAGAAGCATCAACGCCACCTTTTTCACGAGCCAAATGGCCATCTTGTGTTTTGTAAAAGGAAATATCTCCGATTTTTCCTTTTAACTTTATAATGCCTTTTTGCCTTGCCATGATTATTTTTTTAATTGATTTACATTTTGTCAACTGCTGCGCAGTCAGTTTTCAAAAAGGTTAAACTTCATTCATATCGCGAATAGAATTTGTTCGACAATACAAAAGTATATCAAGCTAAAAGCATTATAATCATTGATGATGCGATTGCATCACATCATTTAAAAATGTAAGTAAATGTTTTGATTTTATATGATTTGCTTATAGATAACCCATACCATAGGTATGGATAAGGTATGAGTGAAAGAAAAATAAAGTAGTAGAGCGTTATGAGAGGAAAAAATGAAATGTTTACCCTATGTTTACCCCTAAAATTAAAAAAGCCTGTAATCTATTGATTTACAGGCTTTTTTGTTGTTTAATCGTGACCCCGATTGGATTCGAACCAATGGCCCACAGCTTAGAAGGCTGTTGCTCTATCCAGCTGAGCTACGGGACCAGATAATTTTCCCGATAAGTTACTCTATCCTCCCGATAGCTATCGGGAGAGCTACAGGACCAGTATTTACCAAATCAATAAAGATTAAGTAAAATTTGGAACGCGAATTTAGTATTTTTTTTTGAACTAACCGTTACTTTTTAAAATTCTTCTAATTTGGCAATATTTTGGTATTTTTAACGCTCTTATGCCTGTGATTAAACTATCCGTTATTATTGTTAATTATAATGTAAAGCACTTTATCGAACAGTGCCTGTTTTCAGTCATAAAGGCTTCTGAAACATTTCCTTGCGAAATATTTGTGGTTGATAATAATTCAGTAGATGGCTCTGTTAGTTTAATAAAAGATAAATTTCCTCAGGTTATTTTAATTGAAAATAAAGTCAATACAGGTTTTTCGGTAGCTAATAATCAAGCAATTAAATTAGCTAAAGGCGAATATGTGTTGTTACTTAACCCTGATACTGTAGTTCAAGAGGATACTTTTGCAAAGACATTAGCCTTTATGGATGCTAATCCAAATGCAGGTGGGTTAGGAGTGAAGATGCTTGATGGACAAGGGAATTTTGCGCCTGAATCTAAACGAGGATTACCAACGCCTGCAGTGGCTTTTTATAAAATGTTTGGCTTAGCTAAGTTTTTTCCTCATTCCAAAAAGTTTGGTAAATACCATTTAACTTATTTACCCGAAAATGCTATTAACGAAATAGACGTTATCAGTGGCGCATTTATGCTGATGCGCCAATCTGTTCTCAATAAAATTGGGTTATTGGATGAAACTTTTTTTATGTACGGAGAAGATATAGACTTATCTTATCGTATTACAAAAGCAGGTTACAAAAATTATTATTTTCCCGAAACCCAAATCATTCATTATAAAGGAGAGAGTACAAAGAGAAGTAGTTTAAATTATGTGGTTATTTTTTACAAAGCCATGGCTATTTTTAGTAATAAGCATTTCAGTGGTTCTAATGCCTTTTGGTTTAATTTTTTAATTCATTTTGCTATCGTGTTAAAAGCAGGATTGGCAATGGTTTCAAGGTTTTTAAAAAGCTTTACAGTTCCTATCATAGATTTTAGTTTGATTACTACTGGTTTATTTTTTATAAAAAACATATACCAACAACAAACAGGCTTTAATGAAAATATTTATTCCGAAAAATTATTAAGCGTCGCTTTCCCTTTATACGCCATTGTTTGGATAGTGATGGTTTATTTTAACGGTGGTTATGATAAGCCTATTAAATTGATGAAAATTGTGAGAGGAATTATCATTGGAACGGTTTTTATTTTAATGGGTTACTCGTTATTACCTGAATCTTTAAGGTTTTCCAGGGCTTTAATTTTATTAGGAACCAGTTGGGCTTTGTTTATTTTTTTAATGCTCAGAATTTTATTTCATTTCTTAAAATTAAAATCGTACAGCTTGAGTTCTGCTAAAACAAAACGCATTGCCATTATCGGAGAAGAAGAAGAATGCATACGTGTGAATCAATTATTAAAGGAAACACACATCAATCCATCGTTTGTTGGCTTTGTGAGTACTGAAAATTACACTGGTAATAATCAAACCTATATTGGAAAAATAAATCAGATAACGGAAATTATTAATATTCATCACATCAACGAAATTATTTTTTGCGCTAAAGA
>JANYGR010000441.1 GCA_025359355.1 Bacteroidota bacterium
TTTTTGTGTACCCGAATTCGGGATTAACACTTTTACATTATTACCACTGACAACCGTAGAAAAATAATTATGAGTACTTAAATCAAAAGAATCCCTTAGCCATTAAAAACTTTTGTAAATTTTTAAGCGATAATTTACCAAAGCCACCAAAATATTTATTGCTAATTGGTAAGTCTATAAAAAATGATTTGGTTAAGTCGAATGCTGCTAATTGGAATTTAAATGATTTGCCAACTATAGGAGTCCCTGCATCTGATAATTTGCTAACAACTGGTATACATGGTGCTAATTCTGCAACTCCTTTCATTCCTTTAGGCCGTTTATCAGCCAAAACAGACCAACAAGTGATTTGGTATTTAGATAAAGTAATATTACATGAAGACTCTCTAAATTCGGTATCTTTTGAACAAAGCGATTGGCACAAACGTGTATTACATTTTGCTGGTGGTGTAGGGAGTGTACAACAAACTCAGTTTACAAACTATTTAGATGCGTATGCAGGTATTATTAAAGATACCCTATTTGGTGGTCGCGTATTTACATTTACGAAAAATAGCACAGCCCCCATTCAAATAACAGTGAGCGATTCCGTTAAGGAACTTATAAATTATGGAGCCTCTATTATTACTTTTTTCGGGCACGCCTCTGTAACAGGTTTCGATCAGGCTATAGATGACCCTAATGTTTATAATAATACAGGAAAGTATCCTTTGTTTATTGCAAATTCATGTTATTCGGGAGATATACATGAACCACAGTTGGTAAGTACAAGCGAGAACTTTACGCTCATCGATCAAAAGGGAAGTATTGGTTTTATAGCCTCTTCATCTGAAGGTCTCACTAATACCTTAGATTTTTTTTCTTCCCAATTATACCACTCTTTGGCGTATGATCGCTATTATAATGGTATCGGAGATGCTGTTAAAAACTCATGTTACAAAAACTCTTTGTCTAATCTACAGGTACTAGATGTAACTTGTCTTGAAATGACTTTAGAAGGAGATCCGTCTATTAAATTAAATGCATATTCAAAACCGGACTATGAAATAAAAAACACGAGCGTGTCTTTTAATACGACTAGTTATGTAGATTCTATTGGTATAAGTATTAAAATAAGAAATTTAGGAAAAGCGGTAAAGGATACATTTATTGTGAGAGTGGAGCGCTATTTCGCCAGTGGGGATTCAATTGTTTTTTTAAGAAAAATAAAAGCGCCTTATAATTGTGATACGCTTCACTTTTTTATTAATAAAGATTTTGAAAATGGGATTGGCTTAAATCATTTTAAAGTACATATCGATGCTTTTAATAAAATATCAGAAACATTTGAAAATAATAATACAACTAACGGTTATGTAGATTTATTTATTTCTGGAGGAGATGTTGTGCCTGTATATCCTTATAAATATGCTATTATCCCAAACAAACCAACCGTCACGTTAAAAGCATCAACCTCTGATCCATTTTATGCATCAGCTAATTATAAGATACAATTAGATACCAATGATACATTTTTAAATCCTATTAATGCAACTACCGTAAATAGTATAGGTGGTATTATAGAGTGGACTGTTAATTTACCATTCGCTGATAGTACTGTTTATTTTTGGCGCATTACTAGAGATTCAACAGTTATTACGGATCATTTGAATTGGAGAGAAAGTTCGTTTCAAGTTATTGGAACGAAAACGGGTTGGGCTCAAGCTCACTTTCATCAATTTAAAAACGATAATTATCAATTTGTAAAATATAAAAAACCTATTCGAAAATTTGTTTTTGAAAATGATATTAAATCTTTAGAATGTAATGATGGACGTTATGGATATGTTAATTTTGATGGGATTAATTATAAGGTAAATAATTCCTTAGAAGACTATTGGAGTTGTTCCCCAGGCGGTGGCTGGTCGTTTGCAGTATTTGATTCTATCTCAGCAAAGGCTTGGGAAACAACAACTGCAACTACTTATACAGCTCCTGGAAATTTTAATAATTGCGTTTGTTATGCACCACCTCTAAAATCGGTTTCGTTTGGTGCTTGGAATTATTGTGGTTTTGTTGGCTATAATTGGCAAGCCGCTATGGAAACCTTTTTAGCTAATATTCCACCAAATAATAAAATATTAGCATGGTCAGTTGAAAATCATTTTAGTTCAACATTTAGTAATTCGTTGTATCAACAATTTGAAAGTTTTGGAGCTTCAGCTATAAGAACGGCTAATGATACATTTCCATATATTATTTTTGGAACAAAAGGAGCAACCATTGGATCTGCCCATGAAGTAAAAGGAACCGCAATAAGTAGCATCATTCGTTTAAGTGATACGTTAAAAACAAAATGGAATAATGGTTACATAGCTTCCGAAATAATAGGTCCTTCAACAAAATGGCGCAGCCTGCATTGGAAACAATTACCAGTTGAATTGCCAAATTATGATAGTATCGTAATACAGGTAGTTGGAATAAGGACTAATGGGCAAAGAGATACTGTAACTACGTTTAATTCTTTAACTACTGATGTATTGAATTTTGATACCTATATTGATGCTGCTATTTATCCTAATCTACAACTAATTGCTAGGATGAGAGATAATGTGAATCTGACACCACCGCAATTAAAAAAGTGGCAAGTTATTTATGACGAGGTTCCGGAGTGCGCTATTAATCCTAAAAAGGGATATACGGCAACGAATGATACCATGCAAGAGGGTGCAAATTTTATTGTTCACTTACCAATTGAAAATATAGGCGTGTTACCGTTTACTGATAGTTTATTAGTAACCTATTGGATTGAAGATAAAGATCGAATTACACATCCACTTCCTCAAAAATTAAAACTAGCACCTTTTGTTTCGGCTCAAGTTATTATAGATACCATTCAGTTAAGTAGCTATCAATACCCAGGGTTAAATTATTTATGGATTGATGTTAATCCGCCAGCTAAGCCTAAATACCAATTAGAACAATATCATTTTAATAATATTGCGCGCATACCGTTTATGGTAAATTCTGACAAAGTAAATCCCTTATTAGATGTGACTTTTGACGGGACTCATATTTTAAATGATGATGTTATTTCGGCAAAACCACATGTATTAATTACTTTAAAAGATGAGAATAAATTTTTAGCATTGAATGATACATCTAATTTCTTGGTATATATAAAATATCCTAATCAAGCAAGTGAAAAACGTTTGTATTTTTCTAACGCATTACAATTTACACCAGCTCAGTTGCCAAGTAATTCATGTAAAATAGAATGGAAGCCTGAATTTGCCATCGACGGTAAATATGCATTAAGGGTTCAAGCGGCTGATAGATCAAGGAATGCATCTGGCGCAGTAGATTACACGATACAATTTGAAGTTATTACTAAACAAACAATCACAGAGGTATTAAACTATCCTAATCCATTTAGCACCGCTACACGCTTTGTATTTACGTTAACAGGCAGTGAGGTACCTGATATTTTTACCATACAAATTATGACGATTACAGGAAAAGTAGTGAGAGAAATAAACAGAAATGAATTAGGAAACGTTCATATAGGTCGAAATATCACTGATTATGCTTGGGACGGGAAAGATGAGTATGGAGATAAATTAGGTAATGGTGTATATTTATATAGAGTAATCACGCGAAGTAACGGACAGGCCATCGAAAAAAATGCAACGGATGCTGATTCTTTTTTTAAGAAAGGTGTTGGAAAGATGGTGATTATGCGATAGTTTTTCGTCATGCTGAACTTGTTTCAGCATCTCTGAAGGGTTTGAAATATATCAATAAATCCTGAAACTAGCTCAAGGTAACACATATAGCTACTTTGTTATCTTTACTACGATAGTTTATTCTAAATTATTTAAAATAGAAATCATTTTTTGTAAAGCAAGCGCTCTATGCGATATAGTTGATTTCTCTTTCAAGTCGAGTTCAGCAAAGGTTTTAGAGCATCCGTTCGGTACAAAAATGGGGTCATAGCCAAAACCATTAGCGCCTTTTTTAGCAGAAATAATAGTGCCATTGATAATACCTTCACATAAAAATTCTTTCCCATTAATGATCAATGCCATCACTGTTTTAAAGTGAGCTTTCCTGTTTTCTATTCCTGATAATTGATGTAATACTTTCTGCAAATTAGCTTCATCATTTTTTGGTTCGCCAGCATACCTTGCCGAATACACGCCTGGTGAGCCATCCAGCGCATCTATTAATAATCCGCTATCATCCGCAAAACAATTCATCTGTGTTTTAGTATAAATTGTTCGAGCTTTTAATAAAGCATTACCTTCTATGGTTGATTCAGTTTCCTCAATATCTTCATTAAAATGAATGTCGGATAAGCTCAGTAATTCTATAGATGGAGGCATTAGGGATTTAACCTCTAAAACCTTATTTTTGTTTTGACTAGCAAAGATGAGTTTCATTTTTTTATAAATAGACTCTAAAAGTATGAAAAAATTATGTGCGGTATTAGTGGTTTTATAGATTTTAATAATCAATCAACGCAAAACACTTTGCAGGCGATGACTGACGCTATGACTCATAGAGGCCCAGACGGAGCAGGTTATGAGTTTTTTCAAAATCAAACGCATCAAGTTGGATTAGGTCATCGACGATTATCTATTATTGATTTGACAGAAACGGGTAAACAACCCATGCAGTTTCAACAGTATTGGATAACATTTAATGGGGAGGTTTATAATTACCAAGAAATAAAAAAAGAATTAGAATCGTTGGGGCACCAGTTTATTGGTAATTCAGATACTGAAGTGATGCTTCATGCTTATGCACAATGGGGCGTACAATGCGTGCATCGCTTTATCGGGATGTTTGCGTTTGTGATATACGATACTCAAAAACAAGAATTGCTTTGCGTGAGAGATAGAGCAGGAGTGAAGCCTTTTTTTTATTATTGGAATGAGGGCTTGTTTTTATTTGCCAGCGAATTAAAAGCTTTTCATCAGCATCCATATTTTAAAAAAGAAATAAATATGGATGCTGTGGCGGCATTTATGCAGTATGGTAATGTTCCAACGCCTCACTGTATTTTCAAAAATTGTTATAAATTAAAACCAGCTCATGTTCTCACATTCAACATTCAACATTCAACATTCAACATTAGTAAATACTGGGATGTTTACGATGCTTATAATAAACCAAAGTTAGATCTTTCATTTAATGAGGCTAAAATTGAAACCGAAAAAATTTTACAATCAGCTTTCGATTACCGTATGGTTTCTGATGTTCCGGTGGGCGTGTTTTTAAGTGGAGGATATGATAGTGCTTGTGTTACTTCTTTATTGCAAAAAAATAGTCCAAAAAAATTAAAAACATTTACAATTGGCGTTGCTGATATTGGTTTAAATGAAGCGCCATTTGCGAAAGAAATTGCCAAACATTTAGGCACAGAGCATCACGAATATGAATGCACCGAAAAAGATGCGCTTGAATTAATTAATGATTTGCCTTACTACTACGATGAGCCTTTTGCCGATAGTAGCGCTATACCCACAACCTTAGTTTGTAAAATGGCAAAAAAGCAAGTAACCGTAGCATTAAGTGCTGATGGTGGCGATGAAATTTTTGCAGGATATAATCGGTATGATTATATGATGAAGCATGGTAAATTACTAAATGCGTTGCCAAGCATTGTTAATAAAGGCGTTGCGAGCATGATGGATTTAGTAGCGGCCGATCATATTCCTGTTTTGAAAAATAAATACAATTTTCACAATCGTTATGAAAAACTGAAAGGTTTATTAAAAGATTCATCACCTAAAAATGTGATGCTAAGTTTAAGCCAACAATATAACGACAAGCAATTGAAAGAACTTTTACTTAAGAAATATGAAACTTTGGAAACGGCTTATTTATCAGATAGTTTAACGAATAGTAATTACTCGTCATTAGCGTATATGATGGCTGTTGATTATCAAACATATTTAGTTGATGATATTTTGCAGAAAGTAGATAGAGCGTCTATGACGGTGAGTTTAGAAGGAAGAGAGCCATTCTTAGATCATCGTATTATAGAATTTGTTGCCCAACTACCCGATAATTTCAAATATCATAAAGGAATTAAAAAACATATCTTAAAAGAAATAACCCATCAATATATTCCGAAAACTATGATGGATAGACCTAAAACAGGCTTTGCCATTCCGATAGAAAAATGGTTGGCAACTGATTTGAAAGAACAAGTGTATTGTTATTTGAATCGTCAAACGATAGAATCAGAAGGTATTTTTCATGCAGATCAAGTAGATAAATTGGTAGTTGATTTTTTTAAAGGAAAAAAAGAATATGCTACTAAAATATGGTATTTATTGATGTTTGAGATGTGGTACAAACAATGGATGGGTTAAGGTATATTAGTTTAGTTTGAAAAATTACAATATACTAACCTCAGGTATTAGGCTATTTATTTAAAAAATCTTACATTTGTTTTAGAGGCTAATTTGAGTAAAAAAATGCTTTTTTGCAGGTAATGGAATTTGAAATAAAACCACAAGGTAAGTTGAGTATTGGGTTAAAAGAGTTGTGGGATTACCGTGAACTGTTTTGTTTTTTTACTTGGAGAGATGTGAAAGTTAAGTATAAACAGACTGTTTTGGGCTTTTTATGGGCCATTTTACAGCCATTATTCATGACCCTTGTTTTTACAATCTTTATTGGGGACTCCATAATTCAAAAAACACAATTACCAATTCCTTATCCCTTATTTGCCTTAAGCGGGATGTTATTATGGGGAATTTTTAGTGGCGGTATGAGTAATGCGGCAAATAGTATGGTAAGTAACGCTAATATTATTAAAAAAATATATTTTCCTCGTTTAATTATTCCAATCTCCTCTATTTTAGTGGCTTTAGTAGATTTTTTTATAGCCTTTATCATTTTCGTTTTACTCCTTTTTATATATAAAGTGGAGATTAATTATTTAGCTATAGCATTTTTACCCCTTAGCATTTTAATTACGTGTTTATCGGCAATGGGTTGTGGAACCTTATTGGCAGCGCTTAATATTAAATATAGGGATGTGCGCTACATTATACCTTTTATGGTGCAAGGTTTATTGTTTTTAACACCGGTATTATACCCTATTAATATTTCGAGTAATCCCATTGCTCAATTTATTTTAAAACTGAATCCTTTGTCTGGAGCGCTAGAACTGATGCGAGGCTTATTTGTTGGTTACACCATTAACTACGAAACAGTATTAATCAGCTTAGGAACATCTTTAGTATTATTTATAGTTGGAATTTTATATTTTAGAAAAACAGAAGGGTATTTTGCCGATTTAGCATAAAATAAAAAAGTATGAAAAACATTTTAGTAACCGGTGTTGCCGGGATGATTGGTTCGCATTTGATTGATGTCTTGCTAGAAAAAGGGTACAATGTAATAGGAATAGATAATTTATCTTATGGCAAGTTAGAGAATATTAAACATAATTTAGATAATTCTAATTTTAAATTTCACCGTGTTGATGTTACAGATTTTAATGCAATGGCAATCTTAGCCAAAGATGTTGAAATCATTGTACACTTGGCTGCTTTTAAAAAAATTGGCGAAAATGATGCCGCAATGCCAACATTTGATATTAATGGCAAGGGAACCGAGAATGTTTTGCAAGCAGCAAAAATGTGGGGTTGTAAAGTAATATACGCTTCTACGAGTGATGTTTATGGTATGTCACCAGATTTGCCATTAAATGAGGATGGAGATTTATTGTTAGGTCCAAGTATGATTCGCCGTTGGGCATATGCTGTATCTAAATTATATGGCGAACAAATGGCTTTTGCATATTACCATGATTATAACGTTCCCGTGGTTGTTATACGTTATTTTGGAGGATTTAGTCCGCGTTCAAGTTTTGCTTGGAGTGGTGGACATGTTCCAATTTTCATTCGTTCTATTTTAAATAACGAACCAGTTATTATTCATGGTGATGGGAGTCAAACTCGTTCAATGGGGTTTGTCAATGATTTAGTAAGCGGTACAGTGTTGGCTATGGAAAATGAAAATGCAATAGGTGAAATTATTAATATTGGAAATGATGAAGAGTTAAGTGTATTTGATACAGCAAAAATGGTTCATGAAATTGCCAATACTGGACATGAATTGAAAATTAATTTTATTCCTATGGCAGAAGTTTTTGGTAAATACAAAGATATTATGCGAAGAATTCCAGACTTACAAAAAGCAAAAAAAATATTGGGCTACGAACCTAAAGTGAAATTAGAAGAGGCTATACGATTAACTATTAAAGAAATAAATTCAAAAGCGTAATTATTATGAATATAAGTAATCCAAAGAAAAGGCTAAAACGCTTTTGGGGTAAGGTTGACCAAAAACACATTGCAGAAATTACTAAGTTTCTTTGCGGAAAAACAGTGTTGGATATGGGGTGTGGGTACGGAACAACGACCAGTAAAATCACTGAGCTTGGCTATGACTGTATTGGTATTGATTACGATGTTAATACCGTTGAAACGGCTAAAAATGAATTCCCTCACTGTAAATTTTTAGTGGCTAATGCTGAAGATTTGCCTTTTGAATCCAATTATTTTGATGTGATTATTTTGAGAGATGCGTTACATCATTTTTATGGAGAAGCTAATTTTAAAAAGGTACAATCAGAGATTTTACGAGTAGCAAAATCTACATCTCGAATTATATTTTTTGATCCTAATATCAATTTTGTGCTCAAAACGATGCGAAAAATATCCTCTCATGACGATGAAGAGTGCGATTTTGAAACCGCGAAAGAAGTAATGAATAATTTTAATTATCAAATTATTCATACAGGGTTTAATACCGTATTCAGTTTGCCGTTAAGTGGAGGTTATGTCGGAATAAACTTTGTGCCAGAAATTAAACCCATTCAGAATCTGATTTTGGCCATGGAAAACATAGTAGAAAAAATAATCATAAAAACAGGCGGCGGACGTTATTTATGTTGGAGGTATATTATAGTAGGCGAAACTAAAAAGTAATTATGATTTATTTGCTGATACCCATATATAACGAAGCAAGAAATATTCCGAATTTATTTTCTGAAATAGAAAATATTTTACCAAATGAGGAGTTGTTTTTTGTTTTTTCTGATGATGGCTCAATTGATAACTCTAAGGACTTACTAGTAAAATATTTTAACAAAAAACAATACATTATTTTAGGTGATGGAAAAAACAAGGGCCCTGGTAATGCTTTTAATGTTGGTTTTGAATGGATATTAAATCATTCAATAAACGCAGATGATATTATAGCCACGCTGGAGGCTGATTGCACATCTGATATTACTTTGTTGCAAAAAATGATAGCCATAAATCGTTTAGGATATTCATTGGTATTGGCTTCTGTTTATGCGCAGGGTGGGGGATTTGACAAAACATCATTTTTTCGTAAGCTATTATCTTCATTTGCTAATTTGTTTTTTCGTTTTGTATTTGACATAAAGGTATTAACATTAAGTTCATTTTATCGCGTTTATTCTATTTCAGTATTAATATCCATTAAAGAAAATAACAAACAAATAATTTCAGAAAACGGGTTTATTTGTATGCTAGAAATTTTAATAAAATCGATTAATCAAAATGCCACTATTATTGAAGTTCCAATGATTCTACATTCCAGTAAACGATCAGGAAAATCGAAAATGAAAATTTTTAAAACAAGCATTGAGTATTTAAAATTTATGATGAAAAACAAGAAATAGAAAAGTATGTTTACGAAAAATAATACCATTTGTGCTATCACAATTTTTACTCTTATTGTTGTATCTTTTATTTTAAAATTATCGATGGCAAATTATGGCAATCCATATCTTTTTCATCCCGATGAACCTTACATTTACAAGGATGCTTTTAAACAACTTTATTTAATTAGTGAGGGTGATTTTAGTTTTGTTACAAATCCATATAACATATTGTTGAGTATTTGGTATGCTATATGTTTTCCTTTTGGTAAATTATTTGGCTTGTGGGTTTCTTTTGCAGATTATAAGCAACAGGTAATTGCCGAAAGTTTTAACGTGATTTATATAGGTCGTATTTTTTCTTTTTTGATTTCGGCTACAGCATCATTGTTCTTATTCAAATACTTTATAAAAAATCACAATAACTTTAATAAAGTAATAATTGCATTTTTTATTTTCTTTAATCCTATTGAGTGGATTTCAAACTTTTGGATAAAGTTTGATCCCATTTGTTATTTAACCAATGTTATTATACTGATACAAATTTTTAAATATACAGAGGGTAAAATAACCGCTATTAAACTTGGATTTTGGCTTGGTTTGGCATTTGCTGTAAGAATGGATTTTGTGTCATATATAGTAGGTGTTGGTATGCTTATGTTCCTTAAAAAAATATCACGCCCGACTTTAAATGATAGTGTAAAACTTATATTAGTTGCTCTCCTTACTTATTTAATCACAACAAATTTATTGTTACACGTACTGCTGTCTAATTTGAGTCAAAGTGCCAAAAATATTGATACAAACGAAGGGTTTATAGTAGTATTTATTGATAAAATAAAAACATTTACATGGCTTGGATTAGTAACTAATGTAAAAAATAACACTTTATTTTACGTCGTTGTATTTGTAATAACAAGTTTGCCTTTACTATTGTATGATTTTTTCTACTTAAAATTTAAAACAATAAAAAGTAAAGAGGTTATTTTATTGCAATTATTTTTAGTGTTTATACTGTTAATATTTAGCTATTCTGCCCCACATTATTTCCTAGTTACCCAAGTATGTTATTTGATTTTTTTGTTAAAAGACTATGTAGCTGTGGTAAAAACAAGGTCGATGTTGTTTGTTTTTATTGCATGTATAATTTGGAACTCCACACTAGCCTTTGAAATAGTTTATTATATAAATTTCGTAAAAGATACAAGACTTGAAGCATCGGATTATGTGATAAAAAACACTTTGCCAAATGATATTATAGCTATAGAAGGATACCAAAACGTAGGCTTAGTACCTACCATAAATGAATGCTCTGAACAATTTCTCGCCAAAGCGGCATACATTAAAAAAGCTGGACTCGGAACGGGAAAAACATTTGAGGCAAAAGCTATGGTTGAAAATAAAAACTGTAGAAAAATCATAGAGGTTGATGTGATGAATAGGTTTGGAAGTGATTCCTCAGCAAATAGCTTCGTAAATACTTACGATATTAAATTATTAAAAAAGTATAAGCCTGCTTTTTTTGTTACAACTGAGAATAAAAACAGTAAATTTTATTCTTTTATAAAAGAACATACCGTGAACGTAATGAACATAGAACAAAATTATATTGACCCACGAATGTATTTGTTCAGAAAAGAACCTTTTAATATATCATTTATTGTTCATAAACTTAATTTATAGTAATATGTCAAGTATAAAAAATTAAAAAACACGAACACATTGAAACCTATTTTAGAAATACAAAACATCAGTAAAAAGTTCAGAATAAACCATGAACAACAGCCTTATTTAAGTTTGCGTGATTCGCTATCTAATATTTTTAAATCTAAAAAAACAACAGAAGATTTTTGGGCTTTGAAGGATGTGAGCTTTAATGTGGAACAAGGAGATACGGTTGGGATTATAGGTAAGAATGGAGCAGGTAAATCAACGCTACTTAAAATATTATCCAAAATTACACCACCTACCAGTGGTAAAATTATTTGTCGTGGACGAATTGCTTCTTTATTAGAAGTTGGTACTGGTTTTCATCCGGAGCTTTCTGGGAGAGAAAATATATTTATGAATGGCAGTATTTTAGGAATGCGTAGAGCCGAGATTCTTAAAAATTTTGATGCCATTGTTGATTTTTCTGGAGTAGAAAAATTTATTGATACACCATTGAAACATTATAGCAGTGGTATGCAATTACGTCTTGCATTTGCCGTTGCGGCATTTTTGGAAAATGAAATTTTAATCATAGATGAGGTATTAGCTGTTGGTGATGCAGAATTTCAAAAAAAGTGCATGGGAAAAATGGAAGATGTGAGTAAAAGTGGTAGAACTATTTTATTTGTAAGCCATAATATGAGTGCTATTGAAAGCTTATGTAAGTCTGCGATAAGACTTGATGGTGGCAAATTACTAATGCATAGTTCTGTAGCTAATGTTATGAATGATTATTTAGTGCAACCGACTTCTAAATTTTCTAATCAAAACGGGGTTTATGAATATCCCAAAAATACAAATGGAAGTTTTATTAAAAAAATCGAATTTTTATGCGATGGGAAATTATCTGAAAATTTATATATGGGCTGTGAGTTTGAAATCATTGTTCATTTTATTTCCAATGAGGCGATTGATTTTCCTTTATTAGGACTAATTATCTATGATAGTTTTCACTCACCATTATTATTCTTTAATAATAAAAATTATAAAAGTAATATGGCTAAAATTCCAGTTAATGAAGGGAAATTAAAACTAAAAATCCCTTATTTACCGCTTATTGAAGGATTATATAGTTGTGATATTTATTTTTCTAGTTTGTTTATAGATTTAGATATAAAAAAAGATATTTGTCAAATAAATGTAGAACCACGACATTTTACAGAAAGTGGAGAAATGCTAATAAAAAACTACAATAAATTTTTTATTAAAGATGTAATTTGGGAATTAGAATTATAAAGTAAATAATATGCTACAAAAAATTAAAAGACGTATTCTAATCGAAAAAGAACTTTTTAGTATTTCAGATTTAAGTAAGTCGAATCAAAAATCAATTATAGAAAATAACAAAACTATATTTGATCAAATTAGACACAAACATCAGTCTTATGTAAAAGATATTTCAAGTCCTGAGATGGCTATGTCTTTGGAATTAGCCAATTTTATTATGGAATATTGCCTAAAGAATAAACCCAAATATCTTTTGGACTTAGGTTCTGGATTTAGCTCATATATATTCCGACTTTACCAAAAAAATGATCCTACAGGAAATGTAGTTGTTTTTTCGGTTGATGATAACGATGATTGGCTTGAAAAAACCAAAACATTTTTAATAGATGAAGAATTAAGTACAGATAATTTAATTAATCTAAATACTTTAATTAATACTAATCATAATAATTATTTTGATTTCATATTACTTGATTTAAATTTTATAGAAGTTAGAAAAGATTATATTAAATATACAGCAGACCTTTTGAAAATGAATGGAGTTGCTATCATAGATGATGTGCATAAAGTTGAATTTTTAAGAGAAGTGAAAAAAATTTCTAATCAAAATAACTTAAAACTAACGAACATTCGAAAAAAAACCATTGATTGTTTTGGGCGATTTGCTATAGCATTAAATAAATGACCCCTTTACTTAGTATAATAATTCCTACGAAAGACCGATTAAATATTTTAATTGAAACCTTAAATTATGTAGCAGAAGCAACTAAAAACATCAATTCTGAAATAATAATAGTTAATGATTCTAAAACAAATAAAATTGAATTACCCTCGAAGTTTAAAAATTTTATTTTATTAAATAATCCCAAAAACGGCGTTGCTTCCGCTAGAAATTATGGTTCGTTAAATTCTAAAGGAGAACTAATTTTGTTTTTAGATGATGATATGCTCATATCAGAAGGGGTATTAACTAAATTAATCTCAAAAACTAAAGAGAATAGTAAATCAATTTTTTTGCCGAATTGGACCTATCCTTTGATAACAAAAGAAAATTTAAACAAAACAAAATTTGGTAGATTTTTGAATAGTATTGAATATACTTCATTAAATGGTTGGCTACAAATAACCGATTTAGAAGAAAATGAAATTTATAAACATAACGGTATAGCAAGTTATTGCTTGATGTTTAAACGGAAAGATTTTGACATGTTGGGAGGTTATAATGAAAATTTTCCTTACGCCGGCTTTGAAGATTATGATTTTTCAGCAAGGATAGTTAAAGAAAAATTTGACATTTATATTTTACCAAATTTAATTATTTATCACAACGAAACTGATAGAATAAACTTAATTGACTGGTTAAATAGAAAGAGAAGAAATGCAACAACTCAAAGAAAAGCTGTTGATTTAGGTTACACTGAATTAAGGATAAAGTACTCCAAACTAAAATTAGTTTATTTGTTAGGATTAGAAAAAACTAACTCATTACTACTTCTTTTATGCGAAAATATACCAAATTCAACTTTTTTAGACCCATTGTATTCATTTGTGTCCAAAAGGTTAATATCTTTATACATATATTTAGGATACAAAATTGATTATGATAAATACAAAGGTCAGAATATTTAATATTTTTAGAAGTGTTTTTAAAATAAATGTTATGGGGGAACTATTAGCTCGTTCAATACGTTCTAATAATTTTCTAAGTAATTTTTTATCAAAATTAGCTCCTAATAATTATCAATATCCTAAAAACACTTACAGAAAAACAAAAATTAATGGTATAAGCTTAAATCTTGATATTTCAGACTATATAGGACATTATATATATTTTGGATTTAAAGACGCTGGGTTCAAGGAATTAATTAATCTTTCAAAAAATAAACATATTATTTTTGATATAGGTGCTAATATTGGATTTACAGCATTAAATATGGCGAATGCAACAACGGGAAATAAAGTTTATGCATTTGAACCAGATCCATTTAATTACCAAAGATTGGAAGGAAATTTAAACTTAAATAAGGAAATCGTAGTTTACCCTAATAAAATAGGCTTAGGAGATGCTGAAAATAAATTAAAACTCGCTGTAATTACAGAAGATAATCTTGGAGGAAATAGAATTGATTCAACTGCAGAAACAAATTTTAATTGGGTCGTTATTTCTACTATTGATGTTTTTTCTAAAAATAATAGTGTACCGAAAGTTGATTTAATAAAAATTGATGTCGAAGGGTTTGAGTATAATGTATTAAAAGGAGGGGTGAATTGTATTATTAATGACCGACCTACATTTTTTATTGAATTAGATGATGAAAATTTAAAACTTCAAAACTCATCCGCTAAGGAACTCGTTTCTTTTTTAGAAAATTATTATTCGAAAATTTATGATGCTGAATCAAAATCAAAAATAACATCGAATGATGATTTTACTAATTGCCACATGGATATAGTTGCTTGTAACTAAATTGAAAAATATTACTTATATAATCTCTTCTGTTAGCAAATCCTTTGCATTCGAATGGATTGTAGAAAATATTAATGCTTCAAAATTTAAATTGTCATTCATCCTTTTAAATAACTCTAATTCTAGCCTTGAAGAATATTTAATTCACAATAATATCCCTACATATCGAATAAATTATAAAGATAAAAAAAATATTCCTTATGCAATATTTCAAACAATTAAAATACTCCAATCATTAACAACGAATATTGTTCATTGTCATTTATTTGATGCGTGTATAGTGGGATTAACTTCCGCTAAAATACTGGGAATTAAAAGGAGAATCCATACAAGGCATAATGCAACTATACATCACATGTATCATCCTCATGCTGTGAAATATGATAGATATATAAATTTTTTATCTACTGATATTATTGCAATTAGTAAAAATGTAAAAGAAATTTTGATAGACTTAGAAGGAGTAAAAGAAAATAAAGTTAAACTAATTCATCATGGATTTAAACTGAGTGAATTTGAAAATATTTCACAAGATAGAATTCAAAAAATTATAACTACGCATTTCAAGACGGAACCTAGTTATCCAGTAATTGGGGTAATTTCGAGATACATTAATTGGAAAGGTATACATTATATAATTCCAGCATTTAAAGAGGTTATTAAAAAATATCCAAATGCACATTTAGTATTAGCAAATGCAGATGGGCCATGTAAAAATGAAATAAAAAAACTTTTATCAGAACTGCCAGAGAATAGTTATACAGAAATTAATTTTGAAGAAGATATATTCGCATTGTATAAATTATTTAATGTATTTGTTCATACACCGATAGATGAACATAGTGAGGCATTTGGGCAAGTTTATATTGAATCAATGGCATCAGGAATACCTTCAGTAGTAAGTTTATCAGGCATTGCAACTGACTACATTAAAAACGATTATAATGCTATTGTCGTTCCTTTTCAAAATTCATTAGCAATTGAAAATGGCATTTTTAATCTTCTTGAAAATGATAAATTAAAGAATGATATAATTAAACATGGTAAAGAAGACATAAAGCAATTGTTTTCTATCGATACTATGATATTAAAATTAGAAAATCTTTATGGAGAATAAAATACTATTTTCAATTATTATACCAACATATAATAGAGCTAGTCTTATAAAAGACACTATAAATTCAGTTTTGTTACAAGATTATTCGAATTTTGAAATAATAATAGTAGATGACGGTAGTACAGACGATACGCAGAATATTATAAAATCAATAGAGGATAACAGGATAAACTATTATAAAAAAACTAATGAAGAAAGAGGTGCTGCACGGAATTTTGGAACTAAATTAGCTAAAGGTGAATATATTACTTTCTTGGACTCGGATGATATTTTATATGTTAATCATTTAACTAGAGCGCTTGAAACTATTGATGAAAATAACAGTCCAGATGTATTTCATTTAATTTTTGAAATTTTAAATTATAATGAAGAATCATTAAGTGTAAAATCTATTAGTGAAAATAAAATTAATGAAAAATTGATAGAAGGGAATTTTATGGGTTGTCATGCAGTTTTTTTGAAAAGAGAAGTGGCTTTGCAAAATTTATTTATTGAAGATAGGGCATTATCAGCTTTTGAAGATTGGGAACTATGGTTGAGAATTTCATGTAAATACCATTTTTATTACAATAAAAAATCTATTACATCTGCATTAATTAACCATGATGGTAGAAGTGTTTTGAACACTAAAGAAATAGAACTTGTTACTAGAGTTAATGCGTTATTGAAGTATGTATTATCAAACAAAGATATAACGGCATATTACAAAAATGATTTACATAAATTTAAGTCAAGTTGTTTTTCTTATGTGTCTTTACATTTGGCTTTAACCAAAAAATACAGAAATACTGCAATTAAATTTTTAATAAAAAGTATTATTATATCACCAACATTTATATTCAAAAAACGTTTTTTTGCAATACTTAAACATATCATTTGAAAAAAAAAATAAATATTCTTGTCCTTACTTATTGGCAATTTGATGATGCGCTGATTCAAACATATACACTTCCTTACTTAAGGATAATTGAACCTATTATTTCTAATGATTCAAAAATATTTTTAGTAACACTTGATCATCATAAACATGATTCTAAAGTTATATCTCCTAAAATTATTAATATAAGTAAGTCGTATTTTCCATTTGGAATAAAATCCCTATTCGAGTGGATCAAGAATCTCTTTAATCTATATGTTTTAATAAAAAAAGAGAAAATACAATTTATACATTGCTGGTGCACCCCTGCGGGATCTGCTGGTTATATATTATCAAAATTAACTGATGTTAAACTCATTATAGACAGTTTTGAGCCTCATGCAGAAGCAATGATTGAAAATGGAACCTGGAAAAAAAACAGTATCGCATTCAAAACATTGTTTAGGTTTGAAAAATGGCAAAGTAAGAGAGCAATATTTTTAATAGCAGCAACAAAAGGGATGGAAAAATATGTTGAAGAAAAATATAATTTAGTTAATCGTAATCTATATGTAAAACCAGCCTGTGTTGATTTAAATTTATTTTCACTTAAAAATAAAAAACGAAGTGATTTGCTCAAAAAGTTAAATTTAGAAGATAAAATAGTGTGTGTCTATGCCGGTAAGTTTGGCGGTATTTATTTAGATTATGAAGTTTTTGATTTTTTTAAACAATGTCATTTGTTTTGGGGAGATAAATTTCATGCATTGATTCTTAGTTCGCATAAAGAGGAAGAAATTAATGCTTATGCGAAAAAAGCAAATTTCCCAATATCATCATTAACATTGAAATTTGTGAATCATAATCAAATCCCAGATTATATGGGATTAGGCGATTTTGGAATTACCCCGGTAAAATCAGTACCTTCTAAACAATATTGTACACCAATAAAAAATGGCGAATATTGGGCTTTAGGATTACCTGTAGTTATAACACCTAATATTTCTGATGATTCTGATATTATTGAAAACAACAATATTGGAAGTGTAATAAAACAACTTTCCTCTGAAGGATATTTAAATTCAATTAAAGAAATAGACTTGCTTTTGACTGATAATACACCACAAACTTTATATAATAAAATAAGGCCTATCGCAGAAATATATAGAAATTTTAATATCGCGAAAAAAATCTACACAGACATTTATTCTTCCTCATAAACATTTAGAATATTCTAGTATTAATTTGCAAATATTGACTACTAAATATTGAAAATTATGCACAAAAAGTATAAGATTTAAACCTTTTTCAGTACATCATGTTTAAAATATGTATTTTAGTACTTTATGCAACAGTTGATTTTATATATTGATCCAGGTACAGGTAGTTTATTATTGCAATTAGTAATAGGTGGTATCGTTACATTCGGTTTATTTTTTAAAAATAGTTTTAAGAAATTTTTTTCATTATTCAAGAAAAAAGACGATAAAATATAAACATGTTTTACGCTCAACACGAATCTTCATTTAGAGATAATGATTCCGTTATTCTAAAAAAAAATAATGAAATTATTCGTGTTATTTATGATTCTTATAAAGAGCATTATGAAGCTTTTGAACGTTCTGGTTTTATGGATGAACTTATCAATGATCATAAATTAATTTCACATATAGATATCAGTAACGAAATAAATAATTTTGAAAATTATAAAAATATTTACAAAATTATTAAACCAAAATATATTCCATTCATATCTTATCCTTATGAATGGTGTTTTTCTCAGTTAAAACAAGCGGCATTACTAACCCTATCAATACAATTAAGTGCATTACAAAAAGGATTAACGCTTAAGGATGCCTCAGCTTATAATGTGCAATTTTTAGATGGGAAACCTATTTTTATTGATACGACCTCCATCGAAATATATGAAGAAGGAAAACCTTGGGTTGCATATAAACAATTTTGTCAACACTTTATCGCTCCTTTATTATTATATAAATATGGTAATCCTGATTTGATTAAACTATTATGGGCTAATATCGAAGGACTACCATTAGATGCTATTTCTAAAGTATTACCTTTTAAAACACGATTTAATTTCTTTGTTTGGACTCATATTCATTATCATGCCAAACTGGAATTAAAATATAATTCTAGTAAGTCCATAAAAAGTAAAAAAATTCACCTTTCAAAATCGAGATTGGAAGCGTTTATTCAGTTTTTAAAATCTGGAATTGAAAATATAGAGTTACCAAAATCTAAAACGGAATGGTCAGATTATTATGATACATTTTCTTATTCGAAAGATATGTTTGAACAAAAAAAAGAATTAGTTCAAAACTACCTTTCTATTTGTGACTCCAATGTTGTTTTGGATATTGGATGTAATGACGGTGCATTTTCATTAATAGCAGCTCAATATGCTAAACAAGTAGTATCGGTCGATTTTGATTATTTAGTTATAGAAAATCTGTTTAATATCACTCAAAATAAAAATATTACTAATATAACGTCATTAATTCTTGATGTTTCAAATCCAAGTCCTGCCATTGGTTGGGCTAATACGGAGCGATTATCTTTTTATAATCGTACAAACTATGATACCATACTTGCATTAGCAGTAATTCACCATTTAGCTATAGGGAATAATGTCCCTATTTCAAATATTGCTAAATTATTTGCTTCAATATCTAGATATTTAATTATTGAATTTGTTCCTAAATCTGATCCACAAACTCAAAAATTATTAGTAACAAAGAAAGATATTTTTAATCATTATACTTTAGAGGAATTTAAGATACAATTTCAAAAATATTTTATTATAAATGCTTTTGAGCAATTGAAGGGGTCTGATAGAATATTGTTTTTTATGACTAAAAATGAGACAATTTCTTAAAGAATACCCGATACATTCCTTTTTAATTAGCCTATTTATGGCTGTATTTTTATATGCCCAAAATTATGAGCTTGTAGAATTACACATGATATACCGAACATTAATTTATGGGTTTGTTGTTTCATGCGCTATGTATGCGATTACTTACCTTTTTGTTAAGGAAAAAACTAAAACAGGTATTATCACTTCAATTATAATATTAACCTTATTTAATTATGGTGTCATTTATGATTTTGCGGAAAGCATGTATTACAAAGAATTGTGGCCATTTAAAAGCATACATCGGTATCTATTGGTGTTATTTTTTTTAGTTACGATTACACTTATTATTTTGATAAAAAATAAAATCAAAATCGGACAACGTATAAATTACTTCCTCAATTTATTAGTTATATTTCTTTTATGTTTTAATACAGTTAAAATTATTTTTTTAAAAACTTGGTTTTCGAATACTTCAATTTCTAGCATAGATAATGTAAATGAAATAAGATATAATACGAATAAAAAATTACCAAATATTTATTATATGATATTAGATGGCTATGCCAATCAGCATATTTTATCTGAATATTATAATTTTAATAATGACCCATTTATTAATTTTTTAAAAAGGAATCAGTTTTATATAGCAGATAGTTCTTTTGCTAATTATTACTTTACCTCAACTTCTTTGTCAGCAACTTTAAATATGGATTATCATAATGATACTCTAGAATCTAAATTCGACAAGTTGAGAAATAATAAGGTCTTTAGTGAACTTAAAAAATATGGATATAAAACTTATCGACTTCAATCTGGTTATGCTGTTACCAGTGGATTAGCGGATATAGATTCAGTTATTGCAATTAAAGCACCAAATGAGTTTGAAAGAAGTATTTTAAAATATACTATTTGTAGATTAGATGATATTTTTGGATTTATACCTTACATAAGATTGAAAAGTCAAATAAAAAAATTGGATGACATTGAATTACTGGCAAATGTATCACCTAAATTTGTTTTTATTCACATTGTCTCGCCCCATCCACCTTTTGTATTTAACGAAAAAGGTGAAAGAACATTTTCGAAGAAAGATAATGATAACTCGTGGGAACCAAAAGAAAAATATATTGCTCAACTATCCTATATAAATACAATTGCAAAATCCTTTATTCAAAATATAAACCAAAAAGACCCTGGAGCAATCTTTATATTGCAGTCAGATCATGGCCCATACATCACTTCTAAAAAATCAGAAGATGTTTTTAAAGCACGCTCTATGATTTTGAATGCTATTAAATTCCCTGATGCATTTCACTATAAATCGTTATACAGAAGTATTAGTTCAGTTAATACATTTCGCTCTGTTTTCAATCTTTATATCGACTCAACATATCATTTGATTCCTGATTTAACTCAAGGGCGAAAAGACCTAGAAGATAGTCCTGTTTTTAAATCTAAAGTTATAAACTAGACATTATTTATTGGATCTAAAATTAGCTTCGCTTAAAACTTATTTTATTTAAGTCAAATAAAATAAATAGAGATAATAGATAAAAAGGAATACATGGTATTTTTAGTCGAACTAATGCCCCATAATTAGCGGTAGTTAAACCAACAGAAAACGCAAAAAATATAGCAAATAAAAATGAAAAAATGAGTAAGGGGTGACTAAATAAAGATTTAAATAAGGTTGAAAATTTAACTTTGAATAATATAGATAAACTAAAGCCTAGCATAAATAAGTTTTCTAATCCAGAGAGTAACATAACAGGATTTCTTGCATCCCAAATATATGGCCTAAATAAAGCCATATTTAGCGCTGCTGGAATTTTCGAAGAGATACCAGCTAATGTTGGCTCATAAGCGCCAATGTCGTAATTATTTCCACCATATTGACTTCTTACAAGATCTTGTTGAGTTTTCACAGCTTTATTTAACACATTGTCTAAACTGTATTCTCCTAAGTATTGCCCCAAAAAATTAAAAACAATTATAATAGTTAAAATACCAACAGTTAAAATAAATGGGATAAAAAGTGTTTTTAAAATCGGGTTTTTTATATTTTGCACTTTAGAGAAATTAATCCAAATAATTGTTCCCGGTAATAATGCAAGTAAAATATATGGTTTAATAAATACAATAATCAATGATGCTAATAAAAACGTTATAATATATTTTATGCTTTTCTGTTTTATTACAAAGTAGTTAAATATACCATAAGTGAAAAAACCAACACAACTTAACGTATAAGTATCTTTTAATAAACCAGAACCCCAAAAAAATACAGATGGTACAAAAAATATGGCAATCGCAAATTGCTTAGTCAAGTGAGGAAAATGGTAAATAAATACTTCATATAATCTCCATAATCCTATAAAACTAATACATGCTAAAAGTATAGTAGTTACAACAAAGCTCTTACAGCCAATTAGACAAAATGGAACCGTTAGTGATACAGTAAATAATGCATAGTTATCATGGTCTCTGAAATATAATTCATTTAAAGTATTTGTCTCCGAAATTAGTTGATGAATATTTCCATCAGAAAAACTTATAATATTAAAAAAAGATTCAAATTTTCCATCTAATAAAATATTTATATATGTTTTCGCACCTAAATAGTAATTTACAGTATCACCACCTTCTTTGTAATAAAATGAATAAACTAAGCAGACTCCTATTGCCCCAATAATTTTGCAAATTATCGCAGGGATAAAATATTTATAGTAAGGTTTTTTTAATAAATTGTATTGTTTGTTTTTTATATACAATGCAATAGCCAATATTAACCCTATATAAAATGGGGGTAATAACAAGTCAAAAATATCAATCCAATAGGCTTCTATGATATAAATTTAGAAAAAACTTAATACTTATTCATTAAAAAATTATATTTATTGTAAATTAATATAATGCACTTCAAATCACTTACTCATATTGTTTATAATCGTTATCTCTTTTCAGTGAATGATTATTTTTTATGTTCTAAAAATAGATTAAATGCCTCTATAAATTATTTTATCCAATGCCCAGAAAATATTAATGGTAAACTCCACGAATTTCATACACTCTTAATTGACCTAAATCAATCTGAGAGTTTAATATGGCAGGGCATTTATCATCGTACAAAATCTGAAATACATTCGTTTTTAACTAATCAAATCTTTGATCATAAAGTACTACATAAACTTACAAATAAGGAATTAAATGCTTTTATTGCCTTATTTAATAAGTTTGCAAAAATTAAAAAAATCAGAAAAGCTGAATTATTTAGACTAAAGGCATATAACAATGCAGGTATTTTAGCTATTTCGTACATCTATCAGAATAATCAATTTTTGTGCATCAATTTTTACAGAATCACCTCGCAAAGAGCTACAAATCTATATTCTTTTACTCTTAAACATTTACCATCAGATTTTAATAATACTCATTTTGGTCGCGCACATAGAGCATTACATTGGTTAGATATTTTGTATTTTAAAACTAATAATGTGAAATTTTATGATTTTTGTGGTTGGTACCATGGCTTAGAAGACAAAGCATTACTAAATATTAATAAATTTAAAGAACAATTTACAAATTATAAAGTAATCGAATACAGTGGTGTTATATATAATAATTGGTTACTTAAATTGATAAAACAATAAAATGACATATTCTAATATCGATACGTATAATTCTTCAATTGTTATAAATTGGTATGATAATCTTGGAGATTTAACAAATATAGAAAAGCATATTTTCGAACGTTATCAACCATTAATTAAAAATGCAAAATTGCTTGATATAGGTATTGGTGGCGGAAGAACAACGAACTATTTACATACTCGATGCTTATATTATATAGGTGTAGACTATTCTCAGGGATTTGTAAATCTTACAAAAAATAAATTTCCAACATTGGATATTAGATGTCTTGATGCGAGAAATTTATCCGTATTTAGCGATAATAGTTTTGATTTCATTAATTTCTCATTTAATGGAATTGATTATGTTAATCTAAAAGATAGAGAAATTATTTTCTCTGAAATATATCGACTTCTCAAACCAAACGGAATATTTTTTTTTAGTACCCATAATATGAGTCATGATACATTTAATAAAAGAGCTTGGCAAAATCCCAATACTAGTTTTTTTATTAATCTAAAAACATTTTTAAAATTAATACCTTTCGAATTTACACATCAATTACAAAAACGTAAAGAATTATACACTTCTGATTTTGCCATTATTAATGATAGTGCCCATAATTATAAACTGCTAACATTTTACACAACCCCTTCATTCCTATACAAACAGCTAATGAAATTTAAATTTAGTAATATTCAATTTTTTTTAAAAAGTGGTTCACATTCTAGGGAAGATAAGCTTGACGACTGGATATTTTGTACTTGCGAGAAATCTATTTTTTAAACATTGAATGGAATCCATTAATTAAAAAAAACACTTCTTGTGCCGTGTCTTGATGAACATTGAATCTTGCCATATCATAACGATATGACTCATCAGCGTCTCGTTTTTTTAAATACACAAAATCGTTTATTTTAGTAAAACAAAATTCGTAATATCTTTTCGCAATACGATGTGAAATCTCATTAAGCTTTGCAAAAGGAAAAGCAAATGCATTTACTTTTATTTTTAATTCTTGTTCAATTATTTTTTTTGACTCTTTTAATTCATTCTCAATGAATAATTCATTTTTTTCTTGTAAAAAACAAGGATGTGTTAAGCTATGCGAGTTAATAGACACTAGTTCTGTGTTAAGTAATCTTAGTTCATCAAAATTCAATAGTTCATGTTCAATTATTTTATCATCCTTTATGAATTTTTTTTGTAGATTCTGTATTATTATACAACGTTCACTCTGTTGCATTATACTTAAACGTTTGGTTATATCTAAGTTGAGCTGAAAATCATTAAAAACATCTACATAATTAATGTTTAACTGATATTGTTTAAAAAAAGCGTCTATAGTATCAAACGAATAATGCTTAATGAAAAAAATAATGGTTGAAGTCCATATATGACCATTATTAGTTATATCATTCGGTAATATAAATAAGGCCGAAGGAACATGATGTTGTTTTAAAATGGGATAAGCATAGTCTAAGAAATCTTTGTAACCATCATCAAATGTGATAAAGCACGCGTCCTTTAGTTCGGATGTAGTTTTAGTTGTTAAATCAGTTAATGGTAAAATAGTATAATGTTTCTTTAATAATAAAATTATTTCTTCAAATAATTTAGGATGTATACCAGGCCAAACACTATCTATTTCTGGAATAACTTTATGAAAAACTAGTACAGGGATTTTTGATTTTTTTCTGTTTTTCTGTAATAAATAATTCCCATAACCTAAGCTATAAAGTATTCTAAAAATATTATTTCTTAGTGTCATATATTTAAGATCATTACAGATGTAAGAAATAGTTTATAATGGTTTTATTTAGGTAAAACAATTACATTATCGCTATTTTACATTATTGCCTTTTAAATATAAGTTAATAATTTTATTTACAATGATTTATTTTTAATATATTCTCGTAAAAAAGCAAGATTTAATTCAAAAAAAAAGACCTTTCAATATTGAAAGGTCTTTTTTTTTGAATTAAATCTTGCTTTTTTACGAGAATATATTAAAAATA